>CAZAET010000081.1:0-4848 GCA_964484215.1 uncultured Candidatus Planktophila sp.
TCAACTCACCAGGTGGATCATTTACAGCGCTCACAGCTATTTATGACACCATGCAATTTGTTCGCCCAGACATCACAACCATCTGTCTCGGACAGGCAGCGTCAGCTGCTGCGATCATCCTTGCGGGTGGAACTAAGGGCAAGCGTTATGGACTTGAACATTCAAGAATTCTTATCCACCAGCCATCTTCAGAAGGCGGCGGACAGGCATCTGATATCGAAATCCAGGCACGCGAAATCATGCGTATGCGTGGTCTGCTCGAAACAATGCTTGCAAAGCACTCGAATAAAACTGTTCAAGAGATTGAAAAAGATATCGAGCGCGACAAGATTCTTACCGCTGCCGAAGCAGTTGAGTACGGAATTATCGATAAGGTAATGGCTTCACGAAAGGCCAAGCCTGTCGCGTAAATAATTACTAAAGGAGCGCCGGTCTAGAAATGTTGAAGAAATATTTCGAGCCCGGCGCTCTTTTATCTTTCCCGGCATATCGGGCGCTACTCATCTCTGGAATTCTTACAGTTATTGCGATGTCCGCATTTCCTGTGGCACTTGCAGTCACTGTCCTTGATGCAGGTGGAAGTGCAACCACATTGGGTTTAATCCTCGCGGTGCGCGTTCTTTCAGGAGTCCTGATGTCTCCTATTGGGGGAGTCTGGGTCGATCGTTTACCTCGAAAAACAATTCTGATTGTCGCAGATGGCTTTCGCGCAATCATTGGAAGCATCGTCGTCTTTATCGATCCAGAGAACATTTCGATGTGGATCCTGGGCGCCATCGTTGTCTTGATGGGAATAAGTGATGCATTCGGTGGGCCAGCATCTGGTGCGATCATGCCGAGCATCCTGCCCGATCATTTATTGCCAGCAGGAAATGTTGTTAAGGGAATTGCATTTAAAGGTTCAACTATTGCGGGGCCAGGCGTTGCGGGAATCATCGTTGTTTCACTTGGAACGCATGCAACGTATGTCGCTACCTCAATTTTCTTCCTGGTTGGCGCAGCCCTTCTATTTCGTATCAACGAAGGCGCGAAAGTAGCTTCAGAGAACCCGCAGACGACTTTTGTCGAAGAGATTCGTGAAGGACTAAGCGTCGTCTGGTATTACAAGTGGATTGCAGCCATGATTCTTATGGCATCAATTCAGTTGATGATGGTTATCGGTGTTGAAAACGTTCTGCTTCCAGTCATTACAAAGCGAGATTTTGGAACCGCATCTGTCTATGCAACATCTGCAGCGCTATTTAGCGCGGGCGGTGCAATCTCTGCTGTCATTTGCATTAAATCAAAGGTAAAGAATCCCGGTCTTGTCTCAGTTGTCGTCTGGGGGCTTTTCGTACTCGCACCCCTTGTTCTGGCATTTCCAAACTCCAGAACAGTTATCTTCATTGCATATTTCATCGCTGGATTCTCTGTCGGACCTTGGGAAGCTTTCTGGGCAACTCAGGTGCAACGTGAAGTGCCTCCTGAATATCAGGGGCGCGTCTTTGCAATTGATTACATGGGTTCACTCGGACTGATGCCTCTTGGAATGGCACTTGCCGGACCGATGGTCAATCTCTTCGGTGAGCGCGAACTCCTGATTGGGGTCGCCGTCTTCCACTTATTTATCTGCGCAGTAGTTCTCTTGGTACCTGGAGTTAAAGAGATGAAGTCATCGCGTCCGCCGTACTCTCCACGCAATCTAATTTCTTAACGGACCAATTTCTTCTTAGGGCGAACAAAGTTGAGCCTGATTCAGGCCTCGTAAAGCACGCTCGAAAACTACTCTTTACCTATGTCCACACGTATCGGCGAAGCTAACGACCTCCTCAAATGTTCTTTCTGCGGGAAGACTCAAAAGCAGGTTAAGAAACTCATCGCCGGACCTGGCGTCTACATCTGCGACGAGTGCATCGAACTCTGTAACGAGATCATCGTTGAAGAACTCTCTGAAGCAACGTCACTCGGGTTAAGCGAACTTCCAAAGCCACAAGCAATCTTCGAATTCCTTGATCAATATGTCATCGGTCAAGACCGTGCGAAGAAGTCACTTTCTGTCGCCGTCTACAACCACTACAAGCGCGTTCAATCAGGTGACTCGCGCAACGAAGACGGTATCGAATTAGCAAAGTCAAACATTCTTCTCTTGGGTCCAACTGGTTGCGGTAAGACTCTAATGGCTCAGACTCTTGCTCGTATGCTCAACGTTCCATTTGCGATTGCAGATGCAACAGCGCTCACGGAAGCAGGTTATGTCGGTGAAGATGTTGAAAACATTCTTCTTAAGCTTTTGCAGGCAGCAGATTACGATGTCAAGAAAGCTGAAACAGGAATCATCTACATCGATGAAATCGATAAGGTTGCTCGCAAATCTGAGAACCCATCAATTACTCGCGATGTTTCAGGTGAAGGTGTTCAGCAAGCACTCCTTAAGATTCTGGAAGGAACGGTTGCATCGGTTCCACCACAGGGCGGACGTAAGCACCCACACCAAGAATTTATTCAGATAGATACAACCAACGTGCTCTTTATTGTCGGTGGCGCATTCGCGGGCCTCGACAAGATCATCGAAGCTCGCAGCGGTTCACAGGGCGTAGGTTTTGGCGCAGAACTTCAAACTGCAGAAGATAAGAACCGTCGCGACATTTTCGCTGACGTAATGCCAGAAGATCTATTGAAGTTTGGAATGATTCCTGAATTCATCGGTCGCCTTCCAGTTTTAACAAGCGTTGAAAATCTTGATAAGCCTGCACTCATGCAGATTCTTACCGAACCAAAGAATGCTCTTGTAAAGCAGTATCAGAAGCTCTTTGATCTCGATGAAGTACAGCTTGAATTCTCAGCAGATGCACTCGATGCAATTGCAGATCTTGCGCTCAATCGCGGCACTGGCGCACGTGGCCTTCGCGCGATCATGGAGTCAGCACTTCTTGGCGTTATGTATGACGTCCCAAGCCGTACCGACATTGCAAAGGTCATCATCGAAAAGGAGTGCATTGAATCCAATGCAGCTCCAACTTTGGTGCCTCGCACAGGTGATATTCCAAAGCGCGCATCACGTCGCGACAAGTCTTCTGAGGAGAAAAGCGCCTAGTTAGTTCGCGCCTTCTTGTTCAGTTAGACTCCGCACCATGTCCTCCGAAAAGCGCGAACTCGCGTCGTCATTTGTTCCTGGCGATATCGAAGGCCCTCTGTACTCCAAATGGTTAGATGCTGGTTACTTCACCGCAGATGCAAATTCATCTAAAGAACCATTCACGATTGTTATTCCGCCTCCCAACGTAACGGGAAATCTTCATATCGGTCATGCACTCGATCAGACTTTGCAAGATTGCCTAACTCGCATGAAGCGAATGCAAGGTTTTGAAGCTCTCTGGCTTCCGGGCATGGACCACGCAGGTATCGCAACTCAGAACGTTGTTGAAAAACAATTAGCCGCAAAAGGTCTTTCACGTCACGACTTAGGTCGCGAAGATTTTGTAAAGAAAGTCTGGGAATGGAAAGCTGAATCTGGCGGACAAATCCTTGGGCAGATGAAGCGTCTTGGAGATTCCGTCGACTGGTCTCGCGAAGCGTTCACGATGGATGAAAATCTTTCGCAAGCAGTACTTACAATTTTTAAGAAGCTCTTTGATCAAGGCCTCATCTATCGCGCAGAGCGCATCATCAACTGGTGCCCACGTTGCTTGACAGCTCTTTCAGATATTGAAGTAGAACACCAAGATGATGCCGGCGAATTCGTTTCAGTCCGATATGGCGAAGGCGAACAGAGCATCGTGGTCGCCACAACTCGTGCCGAAACGATGATGGGCGATGGCGCAGTTGCTGTTCACCCTGATGATCCTCGTTACAAGCACATGATTGGCACCGAAGTTCTCTTGCCTCTTGTTAACCGCATGATTCCAATCATCGCTGATGAACTTGTTGACCCAGATTTCGGAACTGGCGCTGTAAAGGTGACTGCAGCTCACGACCCTAACGACTTTGAAATGGCTATGCGCCATAACGTTCCTTTTGTTGTCATTATGAACGAACACGGCATCATGGATGGCACTGGCACAGAATTCGATGGCATGGATCGCTTTGAAGCTCGTACTGCGGTGGTTGCAAAGCTTAAAGAGATGGGTCGCGTTGTCGCCGAAAAGCGTCCATACGTTCACGCTGTTGGACACTGCTCACGTTGCGATACAACTGTTGAACCACGTCTTTCCAAGCAGTGGTTCGTCAAAGTTGCACCACTTGCGAAGGCAGCAGGGGATGCCGTTCGCGATGGTCGCGTAAAGATTGAACCAGCTGAACTTTCACCACGCTACTTCGAGTGGGTCGATAACATGCACGACTGGTGTATTTCACGTCAGTTGTGGTGGGGTCACCGAATTCCTGTTTGGTACGGACCAAACGATGAAGTAATTGTTGTGGGTCCGGGCGAGAGCGCACCAGCTGGTTACACGCAAGATCCTGATGTTCTCGATACCTGGTTCTCTTCCGCTCTCTGGCCATTCTCAACGCTTGGTTGGCCTAATAACACAGCAGATGTAAAGAAGTTCTATCCAACCAGCGTTCTTGTAACTGGTTATGACATCTTGTTCTTCTGGGTAGCGCGCATGATGCTCTTCGGTCTCTTTGCAATGGATGGCGTTCCACCGTTCCACACCATCGTTCTGCACGGACTTGTGCGCGATCAATTCGGCAAGAAGATGTCTAAATCTCGCGGCAACGTTGTAGACCCACTTGAATTTATCGATAAGTACGGCGCAGATGCTCTTCGCTTTACTCTGGCTCGTGGGTCTAACCCCGGCAAGGATCAGGCACTGGCTGAAGATTGGATTGCAGGTTCTCGAAACTTTGCAACCAAACTCTGGAACGCAA
>CAZAET010000082.1:0-4809 GCA_964484215.1 uncultured Candidatus Planktophila sp.
GCACATTGCAGGGAAGCGATGAGATCCATGCTCAGAGTTTAAAGGGAACTAGTGAGTAATGGTAAATCGCTGCATCCACTTAGGTGCCCACCAGTTGCGCTCACCGAAGAGGCGCATCAGAGCAGGTACCAAGAGGGCGCGAACGATTGTTGCATCGAGAATCACAGCGAGTGCAACGCCGAATCCCATCGACTTGATGGAGGTGACACCGCTTGAGATAAACGCTGCGAAGACAACTGCGAGAAGAACTGCGGCTGCAGTAATTATTCGCGCAGAACGTTGAAGTCCAGTTGCGACAGCTTCGACATTATCTTTGCCAGCTAAGTGCTCTTCGCGAATGCGTGAGAGCAAGAAGAGTTCGTAGTCCATCGATAGACCGAAGACGACGACCGCAATCAAGATGACAATGGATGTATCCAAAGTTCCGGTGAGAGTAAATGAACCAACCAGCCACTGTAGGTGTCCATCAATAAAGACCCAGGTAAGAACTCCCATAGTTGCAGCCAATGAAAGTACGTTGAGGAGAACTGCCTTTATCGGAAGGATGATTGATCCAGTGAAGATAAAGATGAGCACCAATACGCTCAGTGCAATCCAACCCAGCGCCCAAGGCAACGTTGATGAAATGCCGTCTTGCGAATCGGTGTAATCCGCAGCTACTCCACCAACTAGCGTACCTTCAGGTGAAGATAGATCACGGACTGCATGGATAAGAGCTTGTGCCTCTGGTGTTCGCGGAAGCATTGATTGATAAGCAACAAGTCGAACATCTTGACCAATTACTTGTGGTGGAGCAACAGCGATTACGCCAGAGACTTGACCAATCTTTGCAGCAAAGGCAGCTACCTCTTCAGTCTTGTCGATTCCATCGAAGATTACGATTTCAATCGGAGTTCCTGTCTGCCCAGGGAATCGATCCGATTGAAGTGCCGTTGCAACGGCTGCAGGATTATCTGCAGGAAGCATTCGTGAATCACCTTGTGCAAATTTAATGTTCTGTACAGGGGCTGCCATGATGCCAAGAACAATGAGTGAAAGAATGACAACTGCAGTAGGGCGCTTCATCACCATACGTGCAGTGTTAGCCCAGCGGCCATCTTCCTTAGGTGTGATTGCTGATTTTCTAATGACGCCCTTATCGATCTTCTTGCCGACGAGAGCAAGGATTGGAGGTAGTCCCAAAATTGCACCGACAACAGCGAGAGCAACGACAGATACACCTGCATAACCAAATGATTTAAGGAATGGCAGTGGGAAGAAAGTCAGCGAAACCATAGTGACAAGAACGGTAAGACCTGAGTAGAAGACAGTCTTTCCCGCAGTTGCCATCGTGGTGACGACAGAATCTTCAACGCTCTTGCCATGATGGATCTCTTCACGAAAGCGATTGACCATCAAGAGCGCATAATCGATTCCAAGTCCTAAGCCCATTCCTGTTGTCAGGTTGAGTGCGTAGACACTCACTTCAGTGAAAAGTGAGATGAGATAGAGAATAAAGAAGGCTCCCAAGATTGCTGCAACGCCGACGATAAGTGGCATGGCAGATGCGGCAAGTGCGCCAAATACAAAGGCTAGGAGAACGAAGGTAAGTGGAATCGAGATTGCCTCTGAGATTTTCAGGTCTTTGCTGATCTTCTCGGTGATGGCATTTCCGACAACTCCGACACCTCCTGCATAGAGTGTGACGCCATCAATTTTTCCATCGTACTTTTCCTGAAAGATTGCGCCTAGCTTCTGGCTCTTAGGGGTAAACGCTTCACCTTCTCCGTAGATAAGAATGAAACCAGCTTTTCCGTCTGAAGATTTCAGAGTTTGATCGCCTCCTGAACTCCAGAATGAAAGCGTCTTTGTCACACCTTCTTCTTGCGCCATCTTCTTTTCTAGTGCGAGTGCTTTCTGAGTAACGATTGGATCAGTGATATCGGTACTGCCGGAATCAAGAACTACTGCAACTGCAGGATCTTGAACCTTTAATTCGTCGCGAAGATATTCATAGACCTTGTATGAATCACTGTTTGGGTTTGAGTAACCACCTGAATCGAGTCGGCTAAAAATAAGAGAACCAATAGCTCCTGTGAGCAAGATTCCAATGACAAAGAGGGCAACCGCACTCTTCTTATAACGGACAAGAACAAGACCAAGGCGCTCAAACATGAGTTAAGTATGTAGGATTGCGTTATCGGTTTCGAATTCAAAGAGCGGAGGTCTACGCGTGAGTGATGTGTTTCCTGCAACAACTGAAGATGAACGCGACCCTCGTGAAGACCAGAATGAAGATCGACGTCGCGAAGAAGAGATAAAAGGCGATAAGCCGCCACATCACGGTTGAATTATTCTGAAGTAGATGCTGGCTTTGAAACTGAGTCGGTCTTGTAGAAACCTGATCCTTTAAATACAACGCCTACTGCCGAATACACCTTACGAACCTCACCCTTGCATTCAGGGCATTCCGTAAGTGGAGATTCAGAGAAACTTTGGAAAGCTTCGAAGGCGTGGTCGCACACGGAGCATGCATATTGGTATGTAGGCACAATGTGACCTTTCTTCTATTCGTTCTTGGGTATCTATGCCTAAGTCTAAAGAAGTGAGACGATAGGCGCGAATCCACGCGGGTTCTGAAGCCTGATATCGAAATATAAGAGGAGTATGTGAGCATGAAGAAGGTCAGAGTTATCGCATTGGTCATTGGAGCGATTTTCATTACACCGTTGACTGCCTTCGCCAATACTCTCGTTGCTACTTCTCCGCTTTCTGGTGCAACTCTTCAAAGCGCACCGAGCGCCGTAACCATCACAACAGAGCTACCTTTGATGGATACCGGAAACGAAGTCTCAGTTACTGATCCAACCGGTGTCCGTGTAGATGATGGCGCCCTCACCATTGATGGCATCAATGCAGTCATCGGTCTCAAGCAATTGGTAAAGACTGGAATCTATAGCGTTAACTATTCACTCTTGGCAGAAAACGATGTTCCACTAGTTGGAACCTTCACATTTAATTTTGCTGAACCCACTGTGATTGCAACGGTGGCTCCTGAACCATCAAAAGTCCCTACACCTTCAGGAAATAATCTTGGAACAACAATTTTCGTTCTTGGTCTTCTTGCAGCAGCAGTGATAGTCACTATTGCGCTCTCTCTATATGCGCGAAAGTTATATAGAGATCGATGAATTTTCTGTCAGGCAATCTGACTTCTGTTGAATTTCTGGGAACTTTCAACAAATCAGTTTCAACTCTTGCCGCATTTGCATTTATCGGCTCGCTTCTGGCCACTTCGTTTCTCTTGCCAGAGCGCGAAGGTGCATTTGAAAAGAGCTCACTGGCCCTGCGTAAGAAGCTTCGCATCTTCGGAATTATCTGGCTCGCTACAAGTGCCTTTCAGATCATCCTTACCCTTGCGAACATCTTAGGAACATCTGTTCTCGACGCCTTTGATACGACATCACTTAACTCATTTCTCACTCAGGTAGATCTCGGCAAGTACTTGGGCTATCAATTGGCGCTGATTGCTTTGGTCGTTGTGGGTACAAATTTCGTAAACAAAGTTCTAGCCAGCACCATCTTCCTAGGGCTTTCACTCATTGCACTTGTCATACCGGTTTTCCAAAGTCACTCAGCAGCAAGTGGCTCGCACTCATTAGCAATTGGCGCTCTCGTCATTCACGTTGCGGGTCTATCGCTCTGGGTCGGTGGAATTCTCGCGCTACTACTTATCTCATCCGAAGATCGCACGATTGCACTTCCTCGATTTAGCCAACTGGCATTGTGGGCTGCAATCTCTGTTGTAGTCAGTGGAATTGCAAGTGCGTGGACGCGACTTAACTTTGAAGCAGCATGGTCAACTGCGTATGCACGAGTCATTCTTCTCAAAGCGCTCTTCACGCTCGTCCTAATATTCCTTGGATATCGAAATCGAAAAACACTTCTGCAGAGTGAAAAAACTGGTTGGAATTTGATGGGCCGCGTTCTTGCGATTGAAGCGCTGATTATGGGCGTGACGGTTGTTCTTGGTAGCTGGTTATCAAGTTCTCAGCCACCACTTGCACCTAATGTGAAATACAGCCCAGCGCTCTCAATTGTTGGAATGAATACGCCAGAACCCCCAAGTATTACGCGATTGCTCTTCGCATATAACCCAGATGCTCTCTTTATCGGAGTACTCATCATCCTTGTTGCTCTCTACATCAAGGGTGTAGTTATTCTCAAACGCCGTGGTGATTCATGGCCAGTTGGAAGAACAGTTGCATTCGCACTCGGAATATCCGCACTCGACTTCGCAACAAGTGGCGGCCTGGGTGTGTATGCGCTCTTCTCATTCGAGTATCACATGATTGCTCACATGGTGATTGGCATGGTTGCACCAATCGGAATCGTGCTTGGAGCGCCAATTACTCTGGCTCTGCGCACACTTCCAATTGGTCGAACAAAAGATGAACGCGGTGTTCGTGGCATGCTGATTGCATTCCTTCATTCTCGGTACTCAGTGATTCTCACCAACCCGCTAACTGCACTAGCTCTATTCGATGGCTCACTCTTTGTTCTCTATTTCACTGATCTCTTCGGAAATCTCATGCAATCTCATGCAGGCCACCTTCTGATGAATATTCACTTCTTCTTAGCTGGATTCCTCTTCTTCCATGTCATCATCGGCATTGACCCAAATCCAAAGAAGATTCCTCACATTGTTCGCATCGTCATGCTCTTTGCCGCAATGAGTATCCATGCATTCTTTGCAATCTCATTGCTTGCGACAACAACCTTGATAGATAAGGGCTACTACGCCTCTCTTCAAACACCATGGCTTACTGA
>CAZAET010000083.1:0-4751 GCA_964484215.1 uncultured Candidatus Planktophila sp.
TTGATATGAGCTCCGAGCACATCCCACAAACGTGCGTGGCGACCTTCGGCGATGAGATGGAAATCGAGTTCGCCCAGAGTTGAATAAGGATTTAGGTATGAACCCTGAGGTAGATAGTTATTTTCTTCACCCGCTGCATTGCTCTTAAAGAGACGGGAGAAAAATGACATGCGCAATCTTAAAGCTTTACCTGCGCAATGTGAACGACTTTGCCAGACAACCTTGTTGGATCAAGGCGTACATAGGTGTGTGCAGACCAGTTATATGAGGCTCCATCAATTAAATCCGTTACCTCAAAGTTATCGTGGTGCAATCCAAGCTCGCTTAAATTCCAATGAACTGTTGTCTCTTGAGCAAATGATGGATCTAGGTTAACCACGACAAGAATGAGGTTATCGCCCTCGCGCTTTGAGTAGGCAATGATTGAATCATTCTCAGTTGTATGGAAACGAAGGTTACGAAGTCGTTGAAGAGCAACGTTCTTCTTGCGAATTGCGTTCAATTGAGTGATAAAAGGAGCAAGGGTCAGCTTCTTCTTTGTAGCGCCATCCCAATCGCGGACCTTGATTTCATACTTTTCAGAGTCGATGTATTCCTCGCCGCCCTCTTTAAAGCGACGGTGTTCATAGAGTTCATAACCTGCATACATTCCCCACGAAGGAGTTAGCGTTGCAGCAAGGGCTGCGCGGATAGCAAAGATTGCTGGATTTCCTGATTGCAGATGGAAGGGCAAGATATCTGGAGTATTGACCCAGAAGTTCGGTCTGAAGAATGCGCTGGTGTGCTGCGAGACTTCAGTGGCGTATTCAGTCAGCTCTTGCTTGCTAGTGCGCCAGGTGAAGTATGTATAGGACTGATGAAAGCCCGCTTTACCCAGCGCATGCATCATTGAAGGCTTGGTGAATGCTTCAGCTAAGAAGATGACATCAGGGTGTTCTGCGTGAATTGTCTTCATGATTTCAGCCCAGAAGTGAACCGGCTTTGTATGAGGGTTATCTACGCGAAAGATTGAGATTCCTTTAGAGATCCAGAGACGCAATATGCGAAGTGATTCAGCAACGATGGCGTTGTAATCATTATCAAAATTAATCGGATAGATATCTTGATACTTCTTTGGAGGATTTTCTGCGTATGCAATTGATCCATCTGGACGAGTTGTGAAGAATTCAGGATGTTCTGTCACCCATGGATGATCAGGGGATGCCTGAAGCGCAAAGTCCATCGCTACTTCAAGACCCTGCTTTTTCGCTGTCTTTACGAAGTTTTCAAAGTCGGACATGGTGCCAAGTGCTGGATTAATAGCATCGTGGCCACCTTCCTTATTTCCAATCGCCCAAGGAACACCAGGATCAGTAGCCGTTGGTGTCAGAGTGTTGTTCTTTCCCTTACGAAACTTGGTTCCGATGGGATGAACAGGTGGGAGATAGAGGATGTCAAAGCCCATGGCAGCAACTGCTGGAAGGCGAAGTTCTGCAGTCTTAAATGTTCCACTGATGACGTTTCCATCTGCGCCAACTTTGGCGCCTTCGCTGCGCGGGAAGAATTCATACCAAGAACCAACGAGTGCGCGTTCGTGGTCTGCGCGGATTGGATAGTGCATCGTTGAGGTGACCAGACGGCGCAATGGATTGGCAGTGAAGTAATCACGAATCTCTTCTGTCGAAGTCTGTGAGAAGCGGTTCATCGCTGACAAAGTTGAATCTCGCAGAATCTTGATAGCAGCAGTGAGCATTGATTTCGCAGATGGATCTTCGGCTAACTTCTCTTCAAAGATGATGCGGCCGATAGTGCACATGAGTTCAGCATCAATATCGGCAGGAATCTTGATTTCAGCATCGTGAATCCACGTGGCAAATGGATGGTCATATGAGTCGATAGTGAATGTGTAATCGCCTTGAGCTGGAATGCGTACAGAGCCTTGATAACGGTCTCCGCCATGCCATTCTTCGTGCATTACTGAGCGAGATAGTTCTTTGCCTTGCGAGTTATAGAGAACTACATCTGCACCGAGTAAATCGTGGCCTTCGCGAAATATTGTTGCACTTACTGGAATCTCTTCACCGGCAATCGCCTTTACAGGAACGAAATCTCCCCCAAAAAATACTGTGGGGGAGATGTCGGTGACGGGGATTCTATTGATCAACCTGAACCTTCAGTGTTGCCAGCATCTGCTGAACGTACATCGAAAATACGGTACTTATCAATAGCTTCTTGAACTACTGATTCTTTTACTTCTCCTGCCTTGGCTAGCTCTGCAAGAGTTGCAACGACGATTGATTCTGCATCGACCTTGAAGTGGCGACGAAGAGCGCCGCGAGTATCTGAAAGACCGAAGCCATCAGTTCCGAGTGAGTGGAAAGCGTTTGGCACCCATGGAGCAATCTGATCTTGCACAGCGCGCATGAAGTCAGAGACCGCGATGACTGGGCCTTCAGTTCCCTTGAGCTTGTCATGAATGTATGCAGTCTTCTTATCTCTTGGGTTGAGCATGTTGTGGCGGTCTACTTCTAGACCATCGCGACGAAGTTCATTCCATGAAGTTACTGACCAGACAGAAGCTGCAACGCCCCAATCTTCAGAGAGGAGTTTCTGTGCCTTAAGAGCCCAGTTAACTCCGACGCCTGATGCAAGAATCTGAGCGTTCTTCTTACGTTGCTTTGATGCAGGTGCGTAGAGATAGATTCCCTTAAGCAGACCTTCGAGATCCAAGTTATCTGGTTCTGCAGGTTGCATATATGGCTCGTTGTAAACGGTCATGTAGTAATAAATGTTCTCGCTGTTTTCACCGTACATACGACGCAAACCATCTTTGAAGATATGTCCGACTTCGTATGCAAATGCTGGGTCGTATGAAACGACTGCAGGGTTAGTTGCAGCAAGTAGGTGTGAATGGCCATCTTCGTGCTGCAAGCCTTCGCCGTTAAGGGTTGTGCGGCCTGCAGTTGCACCAAGTACGAATCCACGGACCAACTGGTCAGATGCTGCCCAGAAAGCATCGCCTGTGCGCTGGAATCCGAACATTGAGTAGAAGATGTAGATAGGAATCATTGGTTCGTTATGTGTTGAGTATGAAGAACCCACAGCGGTAAAGGAAGCCACAGATCCTGCTTCGTTAATACCCTCGTGCAAGATGACACCTGAAGTTGATTCCTTGTATGACAACATCAATTCACGGTCTACTGCCATGTACTGCTGACCATGTGGTGAGTAGATCTTGAGTGATGGGAACAATGAATCGAGACCAAATGTGCGAGCTTCATCAGGAATGATTGGAACGATGCGGTTACCCAGTCCTGGATCCTTGATGAGGTCCTTCAACATACGTACAAATGCCATCGTTGTAGCAACTTCTTGCTGTCCTGATCCACGGCGCACTGATTCGTAAGCCTCATCAGCTGGCTGTGCAAGTGGGCGCGAAACCTTGCGACGGCTAGGAATTGATCCACCGAGTTCGCGACGACGTTCTTCGAGGTACTTCATTTCAGCAGAGTCTGCTGGAAGCTTGTAATAAGAAGGTGTGTACTTATCCAAAGCGCTATCTGGCAATGGAATCTCAAGGCGGTCGCGGAATTCGATGATGTCTTCAAGAGTCATCTTCTTCATCTGGTGCGTTGAGTTACGTGCTTCGAAGTGCGAACCGAGCGTCCAGCCCTTTACTGTCTTAGCCAAAATTACTGTTGGGCGACCATTCTTTTCAGTTGCTGCTGTATATGCAGCAAACAACTTGCGATAGTCGTGGCCACCGCGCTTGAGGTTCCAGATCTGATCATCAGACCAGCCAGAAACCATTGCAGCAGTGCGAGGATCTTTATTGAAGAAGTGTTCGCGAACAAATGCGCCACTTTCAGCCTTAAATGTCTGGTAATCACCATCAAGAGTGGTGTTCATCAAGTTAACAAGTGCACCTTCACGATCCTGTGCAAGAAGTGGATCCCAACCGCGACCCCATACAACCTTGATGACATTCCAGCCTGCGCCACCGAAGATTGATTCGAGCTCTTGAATAATCTTGCCGTTACCGCGAACAGGGCCATCAAGACGCTGCAAGTTACAGTTAACAACGAAAGTGAGATTGTCGAGCTTCTCGCGGGATGCGAGACCGATTGCACCCAATGTATCGACTTCATCCATTTCGCCGTCACCGAGGAATGCCCAAACGTTCTGATCGCTGGTGTCCTTGATGCCACGGTTATGGAGGTAGCGGTTAAAGCGCGCTTGATAAATTGCATTGAGTGGCCCGATACCCATAGACACTGTTGGGAATTGCCAGAAGTCTGGCATCAAACGTGGGTGTGGGTATGAAGATAATCCGCCAGCTGTATGTGAAAGTTCCTGGCGGAATCCATCGAGCTGATCTTCAGTGAAACGTCCTTCGAGGAATGCACGTGAGTACATACCCGGAGATGCGTGGCCCTGGAAGAAGATTTGATCTCCGCCACCTGGGTGATCTTGTCCGCGGAAGAAGTGGTTGAAACCAACTTCATACAACGCCGCAGATGATGCGTAAGTAGAAATGTGTCCGCCAACGCCGATTCCTGGGCGCTGCGCGCGGTGAACCAAGATTGCTGCGTTCCAACGAACAGCTGCACGGATGCGACGCTCGATATCTTCGTCTCCTGGGAATTCTGGTTCATTCTCTGGAGAAATTGTGTTGATGTAATCAGTTGTGCGAAGTGAAGAGAGGCCAATGTTCTTTTCGTGCGCTCGCTTGAGAAGTGACAACATCAAGTAACGAGCACGGACTGGGCCAG
>CAZAET010000084.1:0-4720 GCA_964484215.1 uncultured Candidatus Planktophila sp.
CTACTGATACCAAGTGCAGCGGTAATGTCTTTGGGAATATTGCCAATGCCACCATATTTAACGTAGTCAGCCATACGCGAAATGATGGGAAGCGATTCTTGGAACTTAGAGAACTTATCCTTTGGCATGATTTCGCGCAAAAGATGGATGGGATTACCCTTGTCTTGAAGATTGGGGTTAAACATCTCCGTCACTTTTCGGCCATCAAGCGACCAAATCTGACCGGGAGCACTCGTATTGGACGTTGCGTAATTAAGCAAATCAGCAACAATTCGACGTTCAATCGTTTGAGCCAATGCTGGACGCTGCTCTTCAATTGCCCCAAATATGCGCTTGGCATCTTTAGGGGCCATCTGCTGAAACATCTCGGTGATCTGACCTTCGCGTCCGGTGAATGCATTAATTCCAATCTGCGGCATATTCTCAAATGCCATTGCGATTTCGCTTCTCTTCAGTTTCCTGATAACATCCGCTTGTTCAGCCAGTGAAACGCCAGCACGTTCAGCCGCAGCCCTTGCATTCTGATAGGCCGCACTGTCAATTTTAGCACCAGAGATTTCAGAAAGAATTTGAGTTTGAACCTGCCGCTCAAACGCATTCCTTGCGGCAGACTTGGTTGCAATTTTCTTCAAGCTATTACCAGCTTGAATCTCTTGAATAACCAGAGGATTTGAATAAAACTCGTCCAGTGCCTGAGCAGTGACATTGCTGCCATTGGGATTGAACTCTTGGTATGCACGAAGCACCTCCTCAAGCTGCTTCTTATTGCCAAACCCAAGATTATCAATGCTGATCGGATCGGTCTTCTTCAACCGTGCAGAAGCCGCGTTGAGCGATTCAGTGAGCTTCTTGAAGTTAATCGAGTTTGAGCCGGAAGATGCATTGATGATGAAGCTTTCACGAATGGCTTTATGAAGCGCATCAGAGCCAATATTTGCCACATCTGGAGCAAGCTTTGAAACAGAATCAATGAACTCCCCAAACTTGGAAACATCCTGCATCCGTCCCTCGGAGATGTCCTTTGCCAGAGTAGAAATCATATTCTTACCCGGTTCTGGAGCCAAGATTTGGCGCATATACTTGCTGTTTTGCGCGTTGGCAGTTTCAGCCCACCAAGAGTTAACATCATCAAACTTGCCCGCAACATCTTCACCAAAGGTCTTTTTGATTACAGACGATGTTTTGCGGGTAATTCCACCATAAACAATCTTTGCGATTGCCTCAACAGCATCCAATTGCGGCCCATCCGCCGTTGCGAACATATCGGAAAACCCTCTCCGCATATCACGCATATCGTTAACACTGATAAGTCCCGCTTCTCCACCAGCCTCTTCAATGCGCTTAATCATCGCTTCCGCAACCGGACCGCTTCGTCCAGCCTTGGAAAGAGATGTTTTTGCAGCAGTCACCAAAGCATCCACCGGAATGAACTTTTCCTTGAATGGAACACCAGCCTCCTCGTATGCCTTTGCAGCAGCAGTTGACCGTTGCTCAAAAATGTCAGATACGGAAACTCCAAATGCATCAGCGGAATCGGAGCTACGCGGAAGTTTTCCTTGGGTTTGTTTATCCAAGTTGTCCCAGTATTTCAGTCGAGCAGCCTGATTAGTTTCAGCCATTCTGGAGGAGAGAATCTTCTTCTCCATTGCATCCAGTTGATCTTTGGTGGCACCAAGTTGCTGTGCATTTAGAAGCTGTTGTTCAGCTTCATTCCTTGCCTCTTCAAGCCTAGACAGAGTTTGACGTTCTTTATCAACCCTACCAGTATACTTGTTTAGCTCTTCAGCAATTTTGCCGGGATGCTCAATCTTGCCAAACAATGAGTTATACCTATCCGTAATAGAAGATCCAACTTTTGAAATCTGCTCAAAAAGCTTTGGATTATTGGCTGCAATTCTCGCTTCAATGTTAGCGTAATTTGCGGGATCAATCATGCCGAGGGTAAGTTCATCAGCATCAATGAATGAACCAATTTCCTTGCGGCTGTCCTCAATCAGTTTATTATGATAGGCGCTCTTTGAGGAGATGGTGCGCAAGGCTCCAGAGAATGCACCAAACAATGGAATCAATTTGTTGTCTTGAGCAAACTCCCTAAACGATGGAGCCATGAATTTCTCTCGTTCAATTGAGCGTTTTGCTGTTTCGGAGGCATAAGAAATACCACTTATAATTCCGGTTTCAGTAAGGAATTCCTTTACTCCGGTCTTAAACAATTCGGAACTCGGCTTCAGTGCTCGTCCAACGTAAGATGATTGAATTGAATTCGCAACTGCATCTGCATTATCGTCACCAGCCAGTTTGCTACTAACATAACCAGTGCCAGCAGTTAGAAAAGAAGCGGCAAGAGTTGGTGGAGCCATTACCCCAGCAATCATTGTTGGAACAGTTCTAACGGCGGAAGGGGTTCCAAGCGCCCTTACACCAGACTCAATTGCGCGTCCCAATGTTTCCGGTCTCCCCTTAAAAACCTCACTAATGCCGGGGCGAATTTGCGAGATAGCTTCTCCAGCATACTGCATAAACCCCGGCTCTTGGGTTGCCCTAGTATCTAGTTGTTTAAGCGTTTTATTGGAAACCTTGCTCAAATCTCCAGATTCAAGCGCAAGCAATTCCTCATCACTAAGTCTGGTTAGGTCAAGTGGCATGATTTGTATGATTGTTAAATGCCGACTTATTTAAGTCCACGCCGAGCTTTTTCTTTGTCAATGGCTTCTTGTGATGGCATATTAAAACCCGGTTTAGTTTCGGTTTTTTCCTCTGTACCAGAGGATTTCGGCTCCACCTTAATTCCAAGCCGGTTTTTAACAATTTCTGAAACTGGCGGAGCTTTCCTGCGCATCTCGTCTACATTGGACGCAATCTTGTCCACGGTTAAACCGGATTCACGAAGTTCATTTGCGTACTGAATTTGCTGCTCAAGACGCTCTTTATTCATCTTTGCAGTTTCAATGAAATATCTCAATGCTTGCTTTGGGTCTTGAATAAGACCGTATGTTTTTTCTCCGGCCTCGCGGTCTGTATTAGACATACCGCCAAGACCCTTGTACATACCCCTAATCATTACACCTGTTGCTCCACCAGTTGCCTTCGTGAAAAGACGTTGAGCGGTAGCACCATAATCCCCCCCAAAGGTGGATTCCATAAAGTTCTTAAGCTTGCCAGATGCCGATGCAAACAATCCGGTTGTAGCACCAGATTCAATTGCATCAGATATCTGAGTGGCAAACTCATTTAATGATTCGGCGCTATCCAACTCTGAATTTAGTTTATCAAGCTTTTTGCCACCAGCTTCAATAAAATATTTGGCGCTCTCGCTTTTTGCTACATCTTCTGGAGTAGCAAATGCCTCCCTGATTGTAGATTCGGAAGTCTTCCCGGTGATCAAATTAGTGTTTACATTAGTTGGCACAACTTTTCCATTAACAATCCTATCTACCCGCTCGGTTGTTTGCCCTTTTTTCAGCACTTCTGCGCTAAATACAAGAGCCTCATTTAGCTCGTCTGGAGTCAATTCAACCGGATCTGGTTTTCCAAGTGCACGACTAATTCCTACCGCTTTAATTCTTTGCTCTCTGTCAAACTGTGCTTTCTTGGCATTGATTTCCGCTGTTTTAGAGGCGGTATCAGATTGAATATCAACCATTTTAAGCCCAGCATTCAGCAAATTTGGAGCTTGCACCATGAACGATTGGGCGGCGGATGCTCGTTCAACAGACGAAAGATTGGGATCGGTGATGCGCGAACGCAAATCTTTCAATGCCGTTGCAATGCGTGGGTCTACCTTTTCAAGGATTGGCTCAAATCCCTTGGTGAGCGTATCTGCGGCTTTAATAACACCCTGATACTGCTTTTCCTTCTCCTTGTTTTGAAGGTAGCTCTCAAAGCCCTTCAAAGCGCCGCCAATTGCAGACGTTGCACCCTGAGCCTGCATCTGAGCAGACTGCCCAGAAGCTTGCAGAAACGGCGTGTAATCGACAGCCGAGAGTTCCGGTCTAATTTGACTGCCAGTTGCAATAGCCATGATAGTTTTAGATTAACTGCCACCAAATCCCTTGCCAAAGAAGCCGCTTGTAAAGCCACCGCTAGCAGCAGATCCAAGACCGCCAAGCAATCCACCAATCATAGCCCCACGAGCCTGAGCATTGGCCCCAGCAGCTTGAGCCTGCGAACCATAAATAGCGGTTTGATAGCTGCCGAGATTCTTTTGATTCTGCATGGCCAAGTTAAGGCCCGCGTTGTAGTCCACAGCACGCGGCCCAATAGCCTGAGAACCCAATTGCTGGGCCATACCCATCTGTTGCGCCCCATAGCCCAAAGCGCCCGATTGACGCCCCAGAATGGCTTGGAACGGGTCTGCGCTGATGGCCCGGTTCATGCCAAAAGCAAGCTGGCCAGCCTGAGCAGCCTCCGCACGACGCCGCGCAAGGATGTCTTCCCGGCCAAGAATCTCAGCCGCAATGGACGATTGGTCGCCAATACGCCCACGGGCAAGGCCAGCAGAACGCGCCGTCTGCTGCGCCAGACGCATCTGCTCGGGCGTAACCTTGCCAGACGCCGCATAAGCCTGTTCCGCTGCCTGCTGGCTCAACTCAGCCATACGCGCCGAATAGGGGTCAGCAGCACGCAAAGCAGCCGTTGCACGCCCGCCATACTTCTCCACGTCGCCAATGTCAGCCGCACGTTGAGCAGCCAGCGTCTCACGCTCCAAAGCAGCCGCCTG
>CAZAET010000085.1:0-4692 GCA_964484215.1 uncultured Candidatus Planktophila sp.
GAAACCTTTGATTTGAACGCATAATGCAACCTGCTTACCAAGGAATAGACAAAGTATACAAATCAAAAGCGGATAATAAAGACATTCGCGATTTGATAGAAAGCCTTGTGCCTACTGCCAAAGCGCAGATGAGGGAATTTAGTAAGCAGTTTAAAGCAGGCACTGAAAAGGAAACCTGTAAGCGCATCTTTGATTACATCAAAAGCAATTTTAGGTATGTCGCAGATGGTGGTCAGCAAATTGTAAAACTGCCATCAGCGTTATTGGAAAAAAGGGTAGGTGATTGTAAATCCTACTCTTTATTCACTGCTGCGATATTGGAAAACCTAAAGATTCCCTATAAATTTGTGTACACTTCTTATAGTGCGAATCCTATACCTCAACATATTTATGTTGTTACCAAGGACAATTGCATTATTGATGTCGTGTATGGAAAATTCAACCAAGAAAAAAAACCAACTTATAAATACATAAAAGATATGGATGTACGCTATATGGCAGGAATAGGATGCAGTGGAGATTGTGGATGTGGAATGGGCGCAGTGACTTTGCCGAAAATCAACTTGAGTAAGGCTAAAACTGCTGTAACAGCCGCTGCGAAAAATGCAGGTGGAAATTTAAAGACAGGAGGCTTGGTAGGCGGTCGCGCTTTGTTCTTGGCTATGGTTCAAAAAAATCTTGATGGTATTGCTACCAAATTAACCAAGGTTGATGCGAACTTGCTGAAATCAAATTGGTCTAAAGTAGGGGGTGATTACACTGCCCTGCAAAACGCTATTAGAAAAGGTAGTGGGTTACCTGCTAAAAAATTGGGATTCCTTGGCAAATTGCGTCAGTTGTTGGCAAAGAAAGGTGTCATCAAAGGAATCGGTGCGGCATCTGATGCTGAAATTCAAGCAGCGATTGTAACTATCTCTACCACCATTGGTACTGCTATCGCTCCTGCGGCAGGTACAGCAGCAGGTGCTTCAGTTGGCGCAGTGTTGGCAGGTATTTATCCTGTGATTATGCAGTTGGTGAAACAAACTCCTGCGAGCGAAAGTGGTGACATTGTTTCTACTGATTTGACAAGTGATGCAAATGCGTTTGCTGATGCAGGTGGAAGTGGTGGAGGATTTGGAAAATTACTTCCTGTTATCGCAATAGGCGGTGCAGTTTTATATTTTGCGCTAAAGAAATAATGAATATGAAACCAAGTACAATTTTAACCATTGCTGCAATCGCGGCATTCATTTACATTTATAAGAAGAAATAATATGATGTTAGGTGCGTTACCAACAAGAGCAAGTGCTGCTGCTGCGGTGCAGAATGTGCAGTCAAGTCCCGAAAAATTACAAACATTTGCTATGCAGACAGGGCAGACATATGATGCGACAAAACCCATCAGTCCTGTAATTGCTCCAAACCCTCCAAGTGATGGCGGCAGCGATGTATTAGAAACCTTAAAGAAATATGCTCCCTACATTATCGCAGGGGGTATCATTCTTTATTTAATTTTGCGAAACAAGAAATAAACTATAAATTTGAAAATTATGAATCTACTATCAAAAGAAGTACTGATTGGCGCAGCATCTTTGGGTGCAGGTGCAGTTGCCGCTAAAGTGGTACAAAAAAAGGTCATCCCTATGATTGCTCCCACAGCGAGTCCACTTGTTAACAACTTATCCACATTGTTGGTGGGTATTTTTACTCCTGTAGTTGTAAAGGGTAGCGTTGGTGCAGGTCTTGGTGCAGGTATGATTGCTGTTAGCGTTGCAGGTTTGGTAGACCCTTACTTGAGCAAAGCAGGTATCACAGGTTACAGCGACACCTATATGGGTGATGTGTTGATGGGTGAAACAGGAAGCGATGTACTTATGGGTGCTGTTGACTTCGCTGCTCCTTCAACTGACTTCACAGGTGCTGACGCAGGTGAAATGGATTATTAATCAAGATTTTTTTACGAAATCATAAGTAACAAAAACTAATATAAAATACGATGAATAGTGTAGTATCAGAAAAGAAGTTTATCCAAGAGCGTTTGGGTATTCCTTATGAGAATCTTTCTCAATCTTACTTGCGTGCAGAAACTCAATTGTCAAACTTGAGTACTTACAATTTTTATGTACAGCGTGGACAGGTTGCTGCTCCATTGGCTACTGAAAACTTGTTGGAACTTAACGACCAATTTGTTATCACGCATTTCCGTGTGTCTTTGCGTTACATTGACCCTTCAACCACAGGTGCGCCTACTGCATCTGAACAATTGCAAGCGTTGCAATATTTGTATGCTGACCCTAAAGTGTTCACTTCAACAAGTGCTGCGGCAGGTGCGATTTACAATGGTAACTTGTCATTCATTATTGACCGCAAGCAGTTCTTGCCTTCATTCCCAATGAATGCTTTCTACCGCGTTCCTACAACTCAAACAGGTGCTTTCTTGACCACCGCAGGTACTACAGGTACTCCTGCTGCTACCTTCACAGGTAACTTCGGTCAGAACGGCTACGACAATGGTTTGTTCGGTTTCTATGTAAGCGAACCTACCCTTATTGATGGTCGCCAAACTTTGGATATCAGTTTGAACTTGGGTGCTGCTGTGAGCATCGCTACAATTGGAACTGACCCAATGGTTTATGCCACTTTGGAAACTCGCGGTTACTTGGTAGTAAACTCCAAGTCTTAATTTGTCTAACCATAGATTTAGAACCCCTTGCGAGAGTGAGGGGTTTTTTTATTATATTTGTTCGTTAAATATTTTAAAATTATGAACAATCTTATCATCAAAAGAAGCCAATTGCTTGAAGCGCAATTTGTGTCTACACCTGCTGTAGGTAAAAAGTATCAGTTTACTGAAATCCCAAACTTGTCACGCAACAATATTATCGTGTATGGCATTGAGGCTTTTACCACTACTCAATTAGCGACTACTCCAAACAACAACACTCCAATTGCTGCTGCTGATGCTGCGAACATTGTTGTTACTTTGGTTGATAACAATAACAAAGAGCGTATTTACCAACTTCCTTATTACACTGCAATTCGCTCACTGAATGGTGGTTTTGTATTGATGTTCAAGCCATTCATTTTGAATGTGACTCGCTCATATGTTCAGATTACCAATACTACAGGAATCAGCACCAATGAGGTCGCTGTATTCAATGTATACTATAGCATTGTAGGGGAGGATTAAGCGATGGCAAAAGTTATTTCACCAATAGTCAATTATTTCCTTGCGAATAATTTGGCAAAAGATTACACTGATAATACAGGTGAAATGCAAACGCTTATCACTTTGAATTTTCCCAACACAGGTAACTATCAGCAATCGTACTATATGCAGAGTGCCACCTTCTTGGATGGTGAAAATGCGACTATCACTTCTATACAAGTGGTAAATGGTACTACAACGCTTGTTAACTTACCCAATGGAAATCAGAATTTTAATGAGTCAATTTTGCCATATGGTGTACTCTATATTTCTGATTTAAACAGGGAGGTGATTGCGACATTGCCTTTAGTCACTTTAGACCCTACACAAAACAATAGTAAGCCTGCGTTTACTTGGTTTAATTCTCAAGTTTGGCAGAACTGCTATGTTGAATTCACGAACACAGCATTTACAACCACCATCAGACCATTGACGCTGATGGTATCCTATATCCCCAAACCTAAAAATTAATTATGAGTATTTCATCGCTAAATTTCATTGTAAGTCAGTTTGAAACTGAAAAGCACAGGTATTTCGCTATCTATGATGAAGATGGTGACTTGGTATTTTCGCAAAACGAATTGATAGATGCTGATAGAGCAGCGCAGAAACTGAAAAACTTTTTCAAAGACAACACAGGGTATTTTACAATTCGCATTTTTGGTAAAAGGATTCCAAGCCTTTCCAATTTGGCATCAAGAGATTCCAATACAATCGCAAAATACAATGTTGAAATTAGCACCCCTGTTTTACCACAGGGTGTAAATGGTTTGACAGGAATGGGTGCGATGAATGGTTCAGTATTACCTCCCGATGACCCAAGACAAAATGCGCCCAATATGTTTCAATTATTGGGTCAGATGTCGCAGGTAGAGCAGCAGATGAAATTGATGGAGAAAGACCATCAGCATTATCGCGAAAAAAAGGAGTTGGAAGATAGGATTGCCAAGATGGAGGAAGAGCAAAACAAATCGCGAGGTATGGGAGCAATTGTTGATAGATTGGGTGAGCAATTTAGCGACCCCAATGTGTTGCTTGGTTTGTTGAGTGGTGTACAGCAATTGTTTAAACCCAAGGCTGTAGTTCCTATGCACGGCATTAGCGATAACGACATAATGCCTATGAATGGAATTGACGCTCAAGTGGAAGCCAACATTTTGTCAAGGAGAGAAAAGATGGTTGCAGCAGTAAATCTACTGATGAAGCACGATGAAAACTTTCCCGAAAATATCAGTAAATTAGCCGTCTTGGCGCAGAACAAACCTGCCATTTATTCAATGGCTGTAAATTACTTAAACAACCTATAAAATGTCATTAGCACAAACAGCAATATTGGCTTCGGCTCTTCGCAATAAACAAGGTGGTGGCTCAAGCAGTCCTGCACCTACTTCTTTTAAAGAAAGTGTGGCGCAAAAACCTATTCAGTGGCTTGTAGTTGGTGGGGTTGTGGCTTATGTAGCCTACAAACTCATAGACAAAGCGATTGTAAGTGGTCAAGAAAG
>CAZAET010000086.1:0-4639 GCA_964484215.1 uncultured Candidatus Planktophila sp.
GCTGGCCAAATAACTGCGTGGAATCGCAAGATATCTTTTCCGACAAGGTGAACATCTGCAGGCCATGTCGCTGCAAACTTCTTGCCACCTTCTGAATCTGGGGCATCGGTAAGTCCTACTGCTGTTGCATAGTTAAGCAAAGCATCGAACCAGACATAGACAACTTGATCGGTATCCCAAGGAACAGGAATACCCCAGTCGAAAGTCGAACGTGAAATTGAGAGATCTGAAACGCCGCCCTCGAGGAATGAAATGACTTCATTGCGCGCGCTTTCTGGTTGGCACGCTTCAGGATTGTTCTTGTAGTGATCTAAGAGTGGTTGCGCGAATTCAGAGAGCTTGAAGAACCAGTTATTTTCATTGACGAGTTCGATTGGCTTGCTGTGAATTGGGCAGAGCTTTTCACCATCGGCATCAATGAGATCGCCAGGTAACTTAAATTCTTCGCAGCCAACGCAGTAAGGACCTTCGTACTTACCTGCATAGATATGGCCTGAATCTTTCAGTGATTGCAAAAACTTCTGAACACGCTCTGTATGGCGAGGTTCGGTGGTGCGGATAAAGTCATCGTTAGCGATATTGAGCGCTTCCCAATTAGGTTTCCACGCATCGGCAACTAACTTATCGACCCAAGCTTGTGGCGCAACATTGTTCTGTTCTGCAGTGCGCATGACTTTCTGACCGTGTTCATCTGTCCCGGTAAGGAACCAGACTGACTCACCACGTTGGCGATGCCAACGAGTCAGGACATCGCCGGCAACAGTTGTATATGCATGGCCAATATGTGGCGCATCATTTACATAGTAAATAGGCGTAGTCAGGTAGAAAGACTTCATCTGCTCATCTTATTCGCATCGACTACGGCTGCATAAACGATCTTCTTCGGTAGGTCGAATTCATCGGCAACGGTAGCGATCGCGCCTTTTCGGTCCATTCCAGCGGCCTCATATTCGCGGACTCGAGCAACTGCATCATCGGCGGTCTTGCTCTGCGAGCCAGCTTCAACTCCGGCGATGACCAATGTGATTTCACCAAGTACTTCTTTACCGGCAGCCCATGTAATGAGTTCAGCCAAAGTGCCGCGGATTGTTTCTTCATATGTCTTTGTCATCTCGCGGCAGATTGCCCCTTTGCGAGAGTCACCAAGAATTGCTGCAGCATCGACAAGTGATTCATGGAGTCGATGAGGTGCTTCGAAAATCACCATCGTGCGCTCTTCAAAGCGAAGGGACTCGTAGAAAGTATTGCGGGCACCTTGTGCGCGAGGTGCGAAGCCTTCAAAGGTAAAGCGGTCTGTAGGAAGACCAGAAAGAGCAATTGCCATGGTTGGAGCACTTGGTCCAGGAATTACAACAGTTGGCAAGTTTTCAGCGATCGCATCTCGCATTAATCGAAAGCCGGGATCGCTAATAGTTGGCATTCCAGCATCTGTTACAACAAGAACTTCTTTGCCCTCACGAAGTAGTTGAAGAATCTCTTGAGTGCGATCTGTTTCATTACCTTCGAAGAAAGAGATGATGCGGGCGGTGAATGTGACGCCCAGATCTGAGGCTAAGCGATGGAATCGACGTGAATCTTCTGCAGCAATTACTTGAGCAGATTCGATAGCGTTCTTGAGGCGCGCGCTTGCATCGAGCGGATTTCCAAGTGGAGTCGCTGCAAGAACTAGGGCCATATGCGAATCCTCCCATATTCTGTACTTATGGTTGCAGCTATTGCTCCGATACTCATCACACTTCTCTCTTTCATTCTCCGCATCGTTGATCTGGGTCGAGTAAAGGGATTTATCTTCGATGAGGTCTATTACGTCGATGGTGCACGCGATTTACTGGCATACGGAGTAGAAGTCTCTGGAGATAAAGCTGAATTCATTGTGCATCCACCTGTCGGTAAATGGTTGATTGCACTTGGAATCAAAGTATTTGGCGACGACAGCTTTGGTTGGAGATTTACCAGCGCCCTCGTAGGTTCATTGATGATTCTGCTGATTGCACTGATTGCTCATCGTCTCTTTAGAAAGATAGTTCTCACAGCTCTGGCTGCAGGCTTAATGGCAATTGATGGACTTGCTTTAGTACATTCCAGAACCGCGCTACTTGATAACTTCCTTGCTTTCTTTATTCTCGTTGCAACATATTTCTTTCTTACTAAACGTTATTGGTGGACAGGTATAGCGCTGGGCCTTGCACTTGGAACAAAGTGGAGCGCTCTCTATTTCATTGCAGTTTTTGGGGCGATTGGACTGTATCGAGCATTTACTCACCACTCAGGTCGTGATTTGCTCAAGCCAACACTTGCGCGCATCGGACAATTTGGAATTACTCCGCTAGTTATCTACATATCTTCTTGGGCTGGATGGTTTGCAAGTAACCGCGGTTGGGATCGCAATTACTCATCAAATATTCTCTCTTCCTTCATTTACTACCACCAACAAATGCTCGGATTTCATACAGGTTTAACAGAAAAACATACCTATCAAGCAAGCCCGTGGGGTTGGCTGGTCATGGGTCGACCAACATCTTTCTTTTACGAAACTCCGCAAGGCTGTGGAAGTGAGAGTTGCTCTCAAGAAATTCTCGCACTGGGTACACCGTTCTTATGGTGGTTAGGTGCAATCGCCGTCTTCGTAGTTTTCGGAATGTGGGTCCGTGCACTTGTTCTTAAAGAGATGGAACCTGCACTTACTTTAATTGTCGCCGGAATATCTGCTGGATATCTTCCCTGGTTCCTCTATCAACAGCGCACAGTCTTCACTTTCTATGCAATTGTCTTTGAGCCATTCTTGATTCTTGCTCTTGTTTATTGTGCGCGGTGGATACTTTCTCATTATGCGCGCATGGGAGAAATTGTCATCGCAGCAGTATTTATCGTGCTCTTCTTTAACTTTCTTTACTTCTTGCCAATCTATTTAGGCGATGTCATCACATACGAGGCATGGCGCTCTCGTATGTGGTTCCCGAGCTGGATTTAGAGGTTAAGTTACTGATTCGCTGCGCGAACATCGCGTAGACGCTGTACTGCTTCATCAGCTAACTGCTGATCAAATACTTCATCGCGTGAAGGCGCTGCTGCTGCCAGTGCTTCGCGCTCTAGACGCTCTTGCTCTTCAGTCCACTTACCTGGCTCTGTCAGATCAATGATGCGCTTTGCTTGAACAGCCTTTGGCGCATTGACATATGTTGGGACTGGAATCTCATTTGGTTGCCACTGTGCACGTGATTGCGCCGTTCCCTTAGGAAGCAAAGTGACTCCAGTAAGTTCACGCTCAGCCAGAGGCACCCAGTGGTCTTGATTAATCTTCACTTCGTGATGAGTCTTTTTTGTCATAACATCAGCAAGATTTGTATGTGAAACACCTTCAGTAGTGCGGTGTAGCTGATCAACACGACGACGTTGAATGCGATCGCTATTTTCTTGACGTCGCACGTGAGCGATGTAGATAACTAATCCAGTTACTGGAAGAGCGATTGCTAAATATGTGAAGGTCTGCATGATTGCACCTACCGTTGTGAGAAGCATTGTGATTGTGATGAGAGAAAAGATAATTCTGCGGCGCATGAGTTGTTGCGCTACTCGTCCTTCGCGATCTACATCTGTATAGATGACACCGGAAGTTGTATTTGCTCCGGGAGTATTACTTGCAACTACACGAAGAGCGCTTTTATATCTTTCGACGCTCTTTCCTGAGAATTCGTTCTTGTTATGTACCCAGCGAGGCAGAAAATAGGCAACCCACATGCCAATAATCGCTAGATAGATAATTCCCGAAGCCATGATGGGTAAAGATTAGAGGTGCAGGCCTTTAACTCCGTGGATTTCAAGGGGGTTTACTTGATTAATTCATTGTTCTTAACGAAGCAGACATGGTCTCGCCATGCTCCATCAATATGCAGAAAAGCCTTGCGGTGGCCTTCTAATTCAAAGCCTGCCTTCTCGGCAACCCTGCATGATGCTGCATTTTCAGGGCGAACATTTATCTCAATGCGATGCAGCCCCAACTGTGAAAAACCAAAGGCAGATACCAACTTCACGGCCTGGGTTGTAAATCCACGGTTGGCAAAATTGCGATCAATCCAATATCCGATATGAGCTCCGCGTAGCGCGCCATACATCACGCCACCCATAGTTATCTGTCCGACCAGATTGCTGCCGTTCCAGATCAAGAATGAATATGAACGACCTGCGCGAGCTTCGCGATTGAGGTTTGCGACCATCTCATAAAAGGAGGGGCGCTTTGAAAGATACTCACTTGCCGGGCTATTTTCGGGAATCTGAGGAAGAGTGGCCTCCCAGGGACTTAACCAATCTCTATTTTCTGCTCGTACGTTATTCCAGCGAGCGCGATCTCGAAATCTGGCTGGCCTGAGAGTGATTTCATCACCGTATAGAACAACAGGCCACATAGGTGCGGTGCCCTAGAGGTATCGGCGCTCGAGCACGACAACGGTGACATCAGCTCCTGCTGTGAGCGAGGTTTCGCCTTCAGGTACTGCGATAAATGAATTGGCGTCAGAAAGTGTTGCCTGCTCATCCTGCGAGCTCAGCGGCGTTACAGACTTTCCATCTTCGCTCAAGATTGCGCGAACATATGAGCGATCGCCACCTGAAGAAGTCAGCGCCTTCTCAAGCTTCGCCTTTA
>CAZAET010000087.1:0-4631 GCA_964484215.1 uncultured Candidatus Planktophila sp.
AGTTAGGAGCTAGTTATGTTACACTTTATCTTCACCCAGACAAATTTATCCCTAGCCATCAAGGAGGCAATCCAGAAGTAGATGATGATGGAGGATATACAACAAAAATTTATAGAGGTAAAACTCAATTATATGGAATGTTTAATAGTACTACTATGACTTTTGCATCAACAGTTAAAACATTAAAAGAAGATGAAGCTACATTACGTAAATATACTAACCAAGGACATTATCCAGATGATTATAAAATGTTTTTAGAGTTAAGAGAAAATGGAAAAGCACTATTATGTCCTTTAAATACATTTTCAACTCATGGTGAAACAAATTGGTTAGCACCATTATACAAAGTAACAGCTGAAAATACACTCACAGAATGGAGTAAACATATTTAACCATGATAAGTTTAATTATACCAACATATAGAAATCCAGACTATTTAGATATTTGTCTTAAATCAGCTATTGAAAACCAAGTTAACCAAAATGAAATTATTGTAGCGGTTGATGGTTACATTGAAGAGAGTCAACATGTATTAGACAAATATAAACAGTATATTCAAGTTTTAGACTTAGGTGTTAACCAAGGTATGCAAATGGCTCTTAATTTAGCTGTTATGAATGCCAACAATGAATGTATTGTTATTATAAATGATGATAATGTGCTTTGTAAGAATTGGGATGTTGTTATTAAGGATCAAACTAAACCAGGTTTTGTATTTACTATTAATCAAATAGAACCTACAGGTCCAGGTATATTTAATTTTCCTGTTAAAGATTTAGGTAAAACACCTAAAGAATTTAAATATGAAGAATTTTTAGAATACGAACAAACTATTAGAAAGGATCAATTAACATTAGATGGAGGTATTTTTCCATTTGTTATTTCTAAAAAAGATTATATGATAGTAGGAGGGTTTGATACATTATATGATTCTCCTTTTATATGTGATTGGGATTTTTTCCTTAAGTTAGATTTAAATGGAATCCAATTTTATAGGATGAATAACATTCATTTTTATCATTTTGGAAGTGCAGCTACTAAAAATGGTAAAGAAGGAGATAAGTTTAAACAAACAGAATCACCAGCTGCTCAAACCTTTATTTATAAGTGGGGTATTAATCCTCAACTATTTGAAAACAACAGTCATAGACCTAAAGGATATAAGGTAAAAGGAATTAACTTTTAAATAATTATTAACATGATATTTAAGTTTTATAATAGAAATGATAAAGACCAAGAAACAATTGGCCGTGTAGTTACAACAACTAGATTACAAGCAGCAAAAATATTTGCAGAACGTAAACAGTTACCTCTTAAAGAATTTTTAAAAGTATTTGGTGTAACAACTATCATATGAAAAACTTTGGCAAAAACCTAAAAATTCAAACCAAGAAAAAAGGTCTGAATGAAAAAGAAATATTTATAGACATTATAAATGTTTTTGATGAATGTAATAATCGTACTGAGGAATTAGAAGAAAAATATGCTTTTGGTATCTCTAATTATGATGAAGCTTTTTACCTAATGGTTGAGAATTTACTTTATATACATTATGGTGAATGGAAAACAGACATTATACTGTGGTGGGTATATGATAGATTTGGACCAGAAGGTGAAGTGATGGCTATTGAATTAAATGACCATGATGCCAACTCTAAAGAATCAGTTGTTGTAGAAACAGCTGAACAACTTTGGAATTTTTTAAAACGAATTGATAAATTAGAAAAAAAATAAGTTATGAGAAATTGTACCGGATGTGGTGAACCAATTCATCCAAAACGTTTAGAGATTATGCCTAACACAACCCGTTGTGTGGCGTGTTCAACTGTGCAGAAAAAAGGGGCTGTTACTATTATGAAAGGTAAGGGTGACCATACTTGGATAGAAACAATCCATTTAGAACATGAAGAATATAAGGCGTATGTTGAGGCTGAAAATAAACTTCGTAAAACAGGAAATAAATTATTTGAACCAACTGATGAACCTTCATCTGATCTACCTCATGGTTTTAGTGAGGTAAAACTAGATAAAGAATAATGCCTAAAGCAAGACCACTTGGTAAGGAAATGATTTTAGCTGCTATGGCTAAAACCAAATCAAATAAAGCCGCAGCGCGTTATTTGAATTGTTCTTATATACATTATAAAATGTGGGCTAAGAGGTATGAAGCAACTAAACCTGGTTATGCTAATTTGTTTGAACAACATAAAAATCAATGTGGTAAAGGTATTCCTAAATTTTTAAGTAATGGTAATCCAAGAAAAGATTTTGCTTTATTAGACCTAATTGAAGGCAGAATAGATCCATCTTCATTTAACCCAGCTAAAATTAAATATAGACTAATTCAAGAAGGATATTTACAAGAAGAATGTTCAGTATGTGGTTTTCATGAACGTAGAGTATTGGATTATAAAATGCCTCTTATATTAAATTTTAAAGATGGAAACAAACAGCATTACCGATTAGAAAATTTAGAGATGCTCTGTTATAACCATTATTTCCTCCAAATTGGAGACATATTTACCGACAGACAACTTGATGGTTTAGAAGATCATGTATCCAAAAATGAGTCTAAGGTTGATTGGGAGGTAGATGATTACACTCAACAGCGTTTGATGGAGTTAGGTTTATATGAATCAAAACCAATTGATGATGGTAGTGAATTTATTTCTCGCCTATGAAAAAGAAAAGAATACCTTTATTAAAAAAGGGTAAAAATAAAAAACATGATGCTATTGTGAATGATTTTGATTCTCAAAAACAAAAACATTTAGAAAAATTAGCTACTAAAAGTTTGGAAAATCAAGAAAAACTTAGTAGATTAAAAGAGAAAAATATTAATACAGACTTTTTAAATTTATTTTAATATGGTAGTGGAAATCACAGTTAACAATACAGAAGAATTTCAGGAGTTAGTAGACAACAAAGACTTTAGAATAGCTAAAGCAGTAGTTGATGGGATATTAAATAATATTAACTCAAAGAAAAAACACATTCATGTTTTATCTATTACCTGCCTTGAAGAAGGAGAAATATATGATATAACAGTTGAACGTAAACATTTTATTGATACCTTAGAAGAGAATTTGCCTTATTATATTAGAGAAGAACAATATGAGGATTGTCAGCGTATTGTAAATACAATTAATGAGTTAAAAAATCCAACAGTTAAATTAAAAGGTAGACCTAAAAAGTCTTAAATTTGGCTTAATAATAAATTAATATTATATTTAAAATAAAAAGTTATGAAAAATCTAATCACAGAAGAGTTTAAGGAAAAATTTAAAGCAGCATTTTCTCGCTTTATGAACATTACTATTGTAGCATCAACTCTGATTGCTGGTTTTGGTTTGGGTTATTATTTCAATGAATTGAAAATGAAACCTAAAGCAGTTAATGAAACTATCTTGAATAAAGAAGTTCGAATCGCTATTGATTCAGAAGACAAATTAATCTTAATGGATCGTAAAACTGGAAGTTATACTATTTATAGTGATTCAGTAGGTAGAATCATTTTTAAGATGTATGCTTCTAAAATTGCTGCTCCTGTAATAACTAAATAAAAACTAGCTATGTTTGCTAAATTAAAAAATTGGTATTTAATTATTATTCTAGCCATTGTTGGGTTAATGTATATTAATGTTAATCAACGGTTAGATTATTTTGAAGAACGTTTGGATTTAGCTAACGGAACTATCTCACTCCAGATGTATGAGTCAATTGAACACTGGAGTGATAGTTTCAATATTCCAAAACATATAGCTTACAATGTTGCTTATTTAGAAACACGTTATCAAGGTCCATTCCATTTTGATTATAATCCATATCAAAAATCATTTGCTGGTGCTGTTGGGCCAATGCAAATTATTACTAGATGGGCTAGACCTTATGTTCGACGCCGTATTAGTGAAAAAGAATTAAAAACTAACATTGATTTAAATGTCAAAATTAGTATGCAAATGCTACGCAAATGGTACTCAATTCATCATGATTGGACTTTAGCTTGTGGAGCTTATAATAGTGGTCAACCAATTAGAAATGCATATGCTGTTTATGCTACTACTAATAAAGACTATAAGAATAAATGGGAAAGACTTTAAAAACAATGCCATGTATTTATCAGCATGGCAGCAGCAAAATCTAAAAAAACATCTATAAGCGCTTCATCGCTTTACAAATTAAAACCTAAAAAATCTAGAAAAGGTATCCACGCTAAAACTAAAATGAGTAAAAATAAAAATTCAAAAAATTATACAAAAACATCAGTTGGACAAGGTTAAAAACAGTTTATGAGTAAAACAAGCAATCATCAAAAATTGGCAGTTCTAAAAATTTGGTTAGAAGAACAAAAACGTAAAGGTAAAATTAAAAAACAACCTGATTGGTTGAAAGAAATACTAAATGAAGATTAATGGTAGTGCAATAGAATTTTTTGAGAGTATCCCTGATGATTTATTAGTAGATATAGCTATAAATGACAGGGATGCTTTAGAAAGATTATGTGTAGCACTAACTTTAGATGTTCAATTAATGACTGAAGTTATTGAAGCCCAAAAGAAACATTTGGCTTTATAAAATACATTTGTTATATTTATGTCATAATAAAAATAAAGGTTATGGCACTTTGGAGA
>CAZAET010000088.1:0-2524 GCA_964484215.1 uncultured Candidatus Planktophila sp.
CAAAACGACCCTCGTGTTATCGAGGCTTACCTAGGAGTGCCAGCAGATGCGTCTTGAAATTAAGGATCTTCGCGTTCACTACGGCAAGATTGAAGCAATCAAAGGCGTTTCAGTAGTCGTTAACGAAGGTGAAATCGTCACACTTATCGGTGCCAACGGTGCCGGTAAGACAACAATCTTGAAAACTATCTCTGGACTACGACCAGTATCCAGCGGTTCTATAAGCTTCGATGGGCAGGATCTCAACAAGATTCCGGCCCACGAACGCGTTGATCTAGGAATCTCACAAGTACCTGAAGGCCGCGGTATCTTCGCTGGAATGACCGTTCTTGAAAACCTCGAGATGGGTAAGTTCAACCGCAAGGATCGTAAGAATGAAATGGCTGAAGATCTAGATCGCGTCTACACCCTCTTCCCACGTTTGAAAGAACGTACCTCTCAAGCAGGTGGAACACTTTCAGGTGGAGAACAGCAGATGTTGGCGATGGGTCGCGCGCTCATGGCTCGCCCAAAGGTTCTTCTGCTTGATGAACCATCAATGGGACTTGCACCTCAGATGATTGCAAATATCTTCCGCATTATTACTGAAATCAATAAGCAGGGCGTCACCATCTTGCTGGTAGAACAGAATGCTCAGCAGGCGCTGCAACGCGCACACCGTGCCTACATTCTTGAGACCGGAAATGTGACGAAAGAAGCCAAGGCTTCAGACTTGCTCAATGATCCAGCAGTACGTGAGGCATACCTTGGAGTAGGTGCCCACTAAGTAACTTAAGGGTTAAGAATGAGGCAGGTTATGCGAGCGGTACAAGTTCGCTGACCTGCCTCGTTTGTTATTACGATCTCATATACGCAGAGAGTGCGACCGAGTGAAATTGGGGTCGCAACTGCGGTCACATAACCGCTGGTTGCTGATTTGTGGTGAGTTGCATTGATATCTACGCCAACAATCTTGCGATCAGGTCCGGCATGTAATTGAGTGCCGATTGAACCTAAAGATTCAGCAAGAACTACGTTGGCGCCACCGTGAAGAAGGCCTATCGGTTGCGTATTGCCTTCAACGGGCATTCGAGCGACTAAACGCTGCGGAGAGACTTCGAGCATTTCGATACCCATCTTGATATCGAGAGCTCCTTGGCCGCGTTCTTTGATGATTGCTAAGTAATCAGGTTCAGTCATAGTTGCAGAGTTTATATCTATGATGAGCGCCATGGCTACGAAGAGCAATTCGACGCAAAAGAGATTGCTACTTATCGATGGTCATTCAATGGCATATCGAGCCTTCTTCGCACTGCCTGCCGAAAACTTCACAACAGCCCAAGGCCAGCACACCAATGCTATCTATGGCTTTGCGACCATGCTCATTTCATTACTCAAAGATGAAAAACCAACGCACGTGGCAGTTGCTTTCGATGTTTCACGAAAGACTTTTAGAACAGAGATTTTCCCAGAGTACAAAGCTAATCGTGCAAAGACCCCGGATGAGTTCCGCTCTCAGATGTCTTACTTGCATGAACTCGTTAAAGGTTTTGGCATTAACCAATTTGAAATCGAAGGTTTCGAAGCCGATGACATCATCGCAACCATTACCAAGCGCGCAGAGAAAGAGGGCGCCGAAGTTCTCATCTGTACAGGCGACCGAGATAGTTTCCAGCTTGTAACACCGCAGACGACAGTTTTGTATCCAAAGCGCGGAGTCTCTGAAATGGCGCGCATGACTCCTGATGCGGTGCAAGAAAAATACGGGATGTCACCTGATCAGTATCCAGATTTCGCAGCGCTGCGCGGAGACCCTAGTGATAACTTGCCATCGATTCCTGGTGTCGGTGAAAAAACCGCAGCAAAGTGGGTTGTCGAATATGGGTCACTCACCGAACTTCTTGCGCAGGCCGACAAAGTGGGTGGCAAGGTAGGAGAGTCGCTGCGGGCAAATATTGAAAATGTGAAGCGCAACCGCGAATTAACTCAGCTAATCCATGACGCACCTATTGATTTCACCATTGATGCCTTGACCTGGAGCGGTGTTACTGAATCAGACCTCACCGCACTCTTTGAACAACTTGAATTCCGCACTCTCAAAGATCGCCTCAAAGTTATCTCATCCGGCGGCGATACTGCTCCTGCAAAGAAGTCAGTAAAGAGCGCCGAACCCGAATTCTCACTCTTTGGTTCTGATATTGATTCAGCTGTGATTACCGCAGATGAAGTGAGCAAGAAAATCTCAGCACATACAGGCGCAATCTCAATTGCTTACGAACTTGTCGATGATCACCTTCATCGTTATGCAGTGGCCCTCGATAAGAAGACCGCCTTCCTTATTCACGCAGCCGAAATGGGAGAGTGGGCTACTGATCCTGCTGTCGAAAAGCTGGCTCATGATGCAAAAGCGATTGCGCGTGAAAACGGGCTGACTGGAATTACCTTCGATACATCTCTTGCTGCCTACCTGGTAAATCCCGGAGTACGCGCTCAAGAGGTAAAGGATTTACTCGAACGATGGGGCGATGGAAGTCAGATTGATGAA
>CAZAET010000088.1:2624-4586 GCA_964484215.1 uncultured Candidatus Planktophila sp.
GAAGTTTTCGGCGTGAAGCCAACTGATGTCGATCCCGAAATGCGCCGTCAGATTAAGGCGATGTCCTATGGACTTGCCTACGGATTAAGTTCTTACGGTTTAGCTGTGCAACTTGATTTAACGCCACCAGCAGCTCAAGATCTAATGGATCGCTATTTCGAACGCTTTGGCGGTATCCGTGATTACCTCAAGACTGTGGTCGATGATGCGCGCAAAGTTGGTTACACCGAGACTGTTATGGGGCGTCGCCGTTACCTGCCAGATTTAATGCACGATAACCGACAACGTCGCGAAGTCGCAGAGCGCATGGCGCTTAATGCTCCGATTCAAGGATCAGCGGCCGACATCATTAAGCAAGCAATGCTCAATGTTCAGAGCGCACTTGTCGCGGGTAAATTCACCTCTCGACTCTTGCTTCAGGTACACGATGAACTGATTCTTGAAGTAGTAAATAAGGAAGTTGATGAAGTTTCCGAACTAGTGCGCATTCAGATGGGTAAGGCTTATCCGCTACGTGCACCACTAGATGTTTCAGTGGGAATTGGAAAGAGCTGGAACGAGGCTGCTCATTAACTCGTAGTCGGAGAGTTATCTTTCATTGCTTCAAGATCCTCTTCATCGGTTGGAATTCGATCCGCTGCCACGAGTCGAGATTTACCGATTGCAAGAATGATGTAACCAATTCCAATACATGCAGTGGTGATGCAGAGCGCTATTGTCGGCGAGAGATGTTCTGAGATAACTCCACCTGCAGCTGATCCAATAGACATCAAGGTTCCTTCAACGGTCCAGAGCCAACCCATCATTGCTGTTGGTGATCCCTTTGGTCTGATCGCTTCCATCACTTCCCAATAGAAGACCATGATTGCTCCACCAAGAAGACCGAGTAAAGCTGCAGCAATAATCATTGACCATCCTGGATATGACAGAGCCATAGGAATCGATGCAAAGAACCAAATTCCATATGTGCGTCGCATTGCTCGTAGCGATGAGGTTCTTTTTGAGACAAGGCCGGCAAGAAGACCACCCAATATGTTTGCAATTCCCATAGAGGTAAAAATCCACGCAGTCAGATGTGGAACTTTCTCAATAGTTGTGAAGGCAGGTACGGCAACATCGAAGACGCCCCAACCGAAACCGAGGAAACAGCCTTCAATCATTAAGAGTTGAAGCGGCTTATGGCGCCAGAGCGGTTGGTAATCTGCTGATTTCTTCTCTGGAACCCAACTGCGTGAAACTTTTGTAAGAGCGAGTGCACCTCCGCCGAGCAACATCAAACCGCCGACGATGTTGAGCGGAAGTGATGGATTAGATGAGAGAGCCAATGAAGTTGCAACAACTGGACCAACAACACCAGCAGCACTCATGATTGCTGTATCCATTGCGTATGCAGTGCGAAGGAAATCTTCAGGAACGACAATCTTCCACAATGGGCGCACCGATAAGTTAATTGGGGGAGCGCTTAGCCCCATGACAAATGCGAGGATCAACATCCACGATTTTGACTCCACAGCGTTGAGAGCAAACGCCATTCCAGCATAAGTGGGGACCATGATGCGAAGTGGCCACGTTTGACCGTACTTATCCATAATCGATCCACGAATTCCTGCGGTGAAAGATCCGGCTGCAGCATTTAATCCAATGGCAATACCCGCGAAAGCAACAGAATCTGTTGATTGTTCAGCCTTAAAGAAGATCGACAATCCGACCATTCCATAAGCAACACGAGCGGGAAAACAAGCGATGAGCAGGGTCCAGACATTAGGAATCCTGAATAACTCGATATAGCGCTTCATTTGCCTGCAATTGTATTGGGTTGGCCTTCTTTCTAAGCGGGGATTTGCCTGTAAATCACCCCCGCCCGTACTCTTACGCTCCTGATAATTCATTATCGGGAAAATTTCATAGTCCTATCCCTACTACTTTCTATCCCTACGGAGCATCTTGACTACACAAATTGCA
>CAZAET010000089.1:0-2863 GCA_964484215.1 uncultured Candidatus Planktophila sp.
ATGTTGACAGCAGTAGAATTGGAACTCCTCCGCGCTTTGGTGGAGGAGGAAATGTACAGGGTAGAAGACGCGATGGAAATACAGGGAATCAAAGAAAACGAAGACCTCAATTGGCTCGCAGGCTTGGAACAAAAGTTAATTACCCTACGCATAGAAACTTTGTCATTAAATGGTGATAATGTGGATAACTATGTGTAACGCATCAGAAATTAATAATTAATATTGCAATATGGAAAACACAAACCCAAACGAAATTTCAGAACGAATAGTCATCAAGATTAGCGTTCCGACTGAAGATGCCCAAACATTGGGTATTTTCTCAAAGCGATACCCACACTATGGTGTCAGAATTCACATTCGCGAGAACGATGAGTTTCACAAGGTGAGCAAAATTGAAGTACACCAATCCAATGTGAGCAAAGCGCAAGCGAATTCCAATCTCATTCACTTTATGCTTGGTTATGCGAAAGAATTCTAACATCAAAGAATACGAAATCGTGTTGAAAGCCTTTGTCTTGGTAGATGATGATGGTATGTACAAAACGCAAGGCTTGCAATCAAGGGTAGGCTCTGATGAACGCTTAAACGAATCAGAGAATGATGCCCTACTTGTAGCACTTTGTATAGATGTTTTGGAGCGACTCACAGGCTTGGAGGTCGGAGATGTACTGAAGCATTTGCATACGATAGAAAACCTTTAAAAAAACCCAATTTATATATTATGGATACACAAATTATCAAAACCGAAAATGTAGGTGCTATCGTGGATGCATCTACCATCAATGTCCTTGACTTCTCTGAAGCAATTGAGCGTTCAGCAAGTGTGGACAAACTCAAACCCCTAATGACGCTGACAGCCGACTACATTGAGTTGGAAAAGCCATCAGAGTCTTTTCGCGGCATTTATGTAGGTATGCAGGAGATGAAAATCGCAGACAAAGCCACAGGTGAACTGAAGTCACTTATGGCAGCGCGATTCATCATCAACAAGAAAATCTACATCAACGCAGGTGCAGTTCTTGTGAGTGAATTACAGCGTGGTAACATCCCTGTAGGGACACCATTGCAAGTTACTTATGAGCGCAAAGAGGGTAACACTAAAATCTATTCAATTACTCTATTAGGGTAAGCGATTAGGATGTCTAACACAGGGGAGGCTTTAACCTCCCCTTTTTTATCTACCAATGGCAAAAAAACAGGTTAAAAGGACGCTTGTAAACACCAAAAAAGGTGTGGTTGCTTACTACTTCCAAGGTGGTAAGCGGATTAGCGAAAAGAAAGGTAAGTTGAAATGGGTGAAAGAGAATTTTGATTCGCTTGACAAACCCTATAGTAAAAACCTACCTGCGCTAACCAACAAGGAAGAGCAAACCTTTAAACGCAGAAAAGCACAGGTAGATTTGTTTACCTACAAAGGTAAAAAAATCAAAAAGATTCAGAGCGAATTGCTGAAGGCTACAGGCACACTTCCAAGTGACAGCAAAATCAAAGAAATAACGCAATTAAAGGATGCACAGGGCAATCAATTGTTCAAATCCTTTGGAGAGTTTGAGCAAGCCTTTGAACGCGAAAAAAGAGGCATTACACAAACCCAATTTGAGTCCTTTTATGGTGCAGCAGGGTATCGCGGAAGAACTGAAAATGAAAGTGCTATTTCAGTGTTGGATTCACTTGCGATTATTGGATATGATGGTTGGAAGTTGTCAGTGATTACAATGGATGGCGAAGAAGTGCGAGGATTGGAAAATGGTATGGAAGCCATCAAAGATTTTGAAGAGGTAACGCTTGAAGAATTAGAGTCAGAAGTTGACAACCTCGCAGGGGTCAGTTTCAGATATGTTCTGAATTGGGATTTTGTACAAAAAGAAATTACGATATTTTTGGAAGACACTGATGTACAGGAACGCACATCAGAACCAAAAGGAAAAAAGAAATAGCGATGTTTAAAGTAAACTCATTCCCCCGAAGTAAACAAATTATTGATGCGCAAGTCAAAAACCTCATAGAGTTGGGGTGGGACTTTGTTTTGCAGCACGGCACATACACTACTAAAATCGTGAAACCTGTAGGCAAGATGGTATTCTCTACAATCAAGTTTCGCAACAAGGTATTTGTGGCTGCATCTATGGTGAAACGCGATGCATTGGCTACCGAATTAGGTCAGCAAATCATCAAGCATAAACACCTAAAAATGAATTATGCAAATAGCGAAACCCTAAAGAACTACAAAGCAGACAGGGTTTTGAATATTGATATAAAAGGTGCGTATGCATCCTGCCTGTTTGTACACGGCTTAATAACGCAAAACACTTATGACTATTTATGTGGTCTGAAAAAAGATGAAAGACTGCCTGCGATAGGCTTGTTAGCCAAATCTCACATTAAATACCACTACAGCCAAGGCAAATGCGTTAAGGTTGAACCTTACAGGTCTGAAACAAGCGAATTGTTTTTCTTTCTGATTCAGCAGATAGATTGTATAATGCGAGAGATAAAATGGATTCTTGGTGATGATTTCATCTACTATTGGGTGGATGGCGTTTTTTTCAAAGAAACCACACCGCAGAAAAAGGTAGATGCTGTAATGGAATATTTGGACAGCCAAGGCTACAATTTTACTTATGAGATGTGCGATAATTTCACATTCAACAAAAAGAATGGTCAGTGCAAAATATCGCTTGAAAAAGGAGATATGAGAAAGGAATGGAATTTCAGAGATTCCAACGCTGAAGATGGTTTAATCAAAAATTACTTATATGCGCAGTCACAAAAACACTCACATTCCGTGGTCAGTACAGGAATTGTCTAATTGGTCAGAATCGCCAATGTTTTTTGATATGGTGATTCAAAACAAATGGCTTGA
>CAZAET010000089.1:2963-4578 GCA_964484215.1 uncultured Candidatus Planktophila sp.
ATTGGTCAGAATCGCCAATGTTTTTTGATATGGTGATTCAAAACAAATGGCTTGACAATGTCTATACAAGCGATAATCAACAAAATGATAGGTTGAGATTTATAAGAATTTGGTGGTCAAAAAATGTGCGAGAGTTACCACCTATAAAAAAGAGTCAAAAAAATCGTAAATTCGCTTCAACTCAATTGAAACTACTATAATGGATATTTCGCAAATTGGAGCAGTAGAAAGACCAAGTTACCGACTGCGCTACATAGACTCAAAAGGCAACTCAAAAAGCCTGTATTTCACCTCTATGGAGGCAATGAACAACGCAAAAAGAACACTGAAAGCCAATGGCAGGGAAGTAACTGAAGAATCGCTAAACCCTGCTTTGTATTTTGACAAAGAAGCAGATGATTACTTCACGCGTTCAAGCAAGACAAAAGACCTGCCATTGGAGCGCGACCCTTTCCCATATTCAAGAGAGGCATTGCGCAGAAACAAAAGTGCAGGAACTTATCGCGTTAAGAAAGTTTCAAAAGGAAGCAAGGTTTTCTATGAGCCTAAAGACCTGCCAATGTTTAAGGGTAGTCGCTATATCAAAGGTACTGATACTGAACAAACATCACCACTAAAAACAGCGTTGATTGTTGGTGGTTTGTTTGCTGTAGGTTACTTGTACACGCAGAATCAAATTAAAAAAGCATATTCAAAATGATAGGTTTAGGAGGTATTAACGGAAAATCTTATTCTTGGAAAATAAGATACGACTACACTGAAAAAGGTCGCGACTATAGTGCAGTACACATTGTGTCTGCAAAAAACGCAAAGGAAGCGGCAAAATTGGGTTTAGACCAAATACTTTTGGAGCATCCAAAAGGTCAAGATTTCTTTCTTGAAACTCCAAAAAGAGTGCGATGAAACTCTATTACATCTATCGCAAATCCCTTGGTGAGTGGGGTTTCATTCAGAGAATGAAAGCGTCAAGTCCAAATATGGTGAGAATCATTCTCGCAGAATCGGGATATGAGGGTAGTTTTATGTGGCATACAGGGAAAGGTCACAGGAAAAAGTATTACGCTAATTTTGTAAGGTAATCACCAAAGTAATTGGTCTGCGTAGTATCCCCTACTACCAACAACTCTCCTGTCTTTTGCGTGTCTTGTCTTGTAGGCTTTTCTTCGCCTTTCTGCGTATCCCCTTTCAACTCTACCGCTTCTTTCCATCCCCAAAAATGTGGGATAATCAGCATATCCTGTAGCACCTACTGATGCGACTTTTTTACCATCCTTAAACACATCAATTTTCTTACCACTAACACGCGATGGTTTCACAACCACACCAAGCCTTTTAGCCTGTTTTAGGGTGTAGGGAGTTATGCGATACGACATAGTTACAAATTAAATAATTTATCGCTAAATTTGGGCAGATAATTTTAAACTCCATACTATGAACTTCGGAATCGGAAAAGTAGCCAAGAAAAAAGGCAAGGTCGGAAGACCCAAAAAGAAAGTCGCTGTCGCTAAAGGTCGTAAACCAACAGCAGGTAGCAGAATCAGTAAAAATGGGGAACGCTATTTCCCATCAACTCCTAAATCTAAAAAAGATTACAAGGCAACCAAGACTTGTAGCG
>CAZAET010000090.1:0-4555 GCA_964484215.1 uncultured Candidatus Planktophila sp.
TGGTTGGCCAACTCAGCAGCCAAGGCGTTAGCGTCGGTGATGCCTGGGATGTTGTCCCATGAACCGATTTGCACTTGATTGGCGTCTTGCAAGATAAACTTGTAAGAATCGCCGGCGTTAAGCCAAACTTCTTCTTCCACGCGGCCAGCCGCGTTCAAAACAATTGGGTTGCTGTTGGCTGTCAAGCCAGTTGCGGAAGTGTAAGTTGGCGCGGCTGTCGTTGTGCCGGCGGCAAATGAGTACAACAAACCGCCTGCCAAGGGCACGCCGTTGTCATCAAAGAACTGCGCGCCAGCGCCTGCGAATAGGGAGATGTTGACAGTCATAGTTAACTCACTTCACGGCCAGATGAACGGATGTTGATTGCGCTTGCAGTCCCAGCAATTGTAGAGATGAAACTAGAAGGCATCAAGACTTGGCCAACTAATTCTGGGAAAGTGTAGACCTCAGAAGGCTGCAATGTTTTGGTTTTGGTAATTAAGTTGGCATTGCCTGCTGTGTCTGCACCAGTTACCAAGTTGACGCTGATTGTGGCCGCGGCGGTGTTGAAGTTGGTCGCGGTGAACTTGTCAATGATTGTGGTGACGCCTGACGCGGTGTATTGCGTGGTCTGAGTATTTTCAGCGACTTTGGCAGGGATAAGAACTTTGACGGTGACAGTCATGGTTGTTCCTTTAGGAGTATTGAATACGGATGGCAGGAACAATTGCCCCTACACCGCCAGGTAAAGTTTGTGTGGTCAAATTTACTTTGCCATCATTGGAATATATCCAATAACGCACCTTTTGCCCAGCCACACGGCCTATGGATTGAGAATACACAATTTGCACAGTGTTGGCGTTAGACAACTCATAAGACTTGCCTGAGTTGGCGTTGACGACCCAAGTGCCGTTTGTGTTGTTTTCGGCGTAAATGTACACAAACTGATTGGCTGCCGATGCCGTAGCGTTAACTGACAACGACAGCGAATAACTGCCTGCCGCGCTGAACGTAAACTCGCCCGTTGCGGCGTCATAAACAATACCGCTTGCGCCTGTTACCGTGCTGGCCGGTTTTAAAAGCGTGGGCGTTGATGTCAGCGCGATAGAAGCAGACGAATCGTAAGCCTCAATTTTGGGCTGCACAATCACGTTTGACCACAGCGTTTGAGTGTTGGCTGGCGGGGCAGACGCAAGCGCCTGTACTTGCTTTTCAAGTTCTGCAATCTGCGACTCTTGCGTTGACGATGACGGCGCGAGTGCTAAATCGGCTACGGCGCTAGCGGTTGTTGGGTCAGTCTGGACTGGAGGGCCAAGTTGTAAGTCTGTGATTGAAAACTGATTTGTGCCGCCGCCTGTCAAAACAAACAAGTTGTTTAGAAAGCGAAACCACTCACGCGAGATCGTGCCCGTGCGCTCATCCAAGAATGGAACACGTGGGGCAGGGATCTGCGTGATGTTAAGCATTTGTCGGGCTTACGTGCAACTCAGCGCCCATGATGGCGACTTTGACAGGGTCAGTACCTGACACCTCATAGACGCGGTCACGGATCTTGGTGGTCATGCCAAGGCGACGCCAGATGATACGTTGGCCAAACTTGCCGATGCCGCCCATGGACGTCCAGTGTTCGTTTGACCAGTTGTGGCCACCGTCGTCTGACCAGCGCAGCATGACCTTGGGGTCAGCCAATACGGTTGACGTGATCTCAGCGGCAATGTAGTTGTCGTTCTGAGTGATCAAATTGTCGCCTGACTGTGTGGTCAAAAAGAATACTTGCTCAGTCGTAAAACCGTTTAGACCCACACCAGACTCGGCGTCTAGTTGCAAGCTGTGCTGAGACGTGCGTTTGAGGTTGTTCTGACCGGTAGGCAGCGCGCGCCATGACCGCAGCCACTTTTGAGGCGCGCCGTTGTCTGCGTAAACGTCAAGGCTGTACTTGTAAATGTTGCCGTTTTCAAAGTCGCCGACGATTGTTTCGCCGCCAAAGTTGCACTGGCAGTTAGAGCGGTGGCGTGTAAACTGACCGTTGACAAGGCCTGCGCGCTCATGCCACGCCTGAGTGGCGGCGTCGTACACCCAAGTCGCGTTGGCGCTTGGAAAAGTCAACACATAAAAGCCGTGGCCTTCTTGCTGATAGGTGTAAGCAATAGCGTCAGAGATGTTGCCGTACTGAGCGATGGCGTATTCGATGGCGTGCGTGGAAACGCGTTGGCCGGTGTAGCCGTTGGCCTTGTAGACAATACCTTGACCGCGGGCGTCGGTGCCCAGCCAAAACAAAGTGTTGTCCAACTTGGCCACAGAAAACGCGGCCACGCAGCCGATCTCGTTGAACGCGCCTTGGATGCGAGTCAGGGGGAAGTCAGCAAGGCCGGCGTCATACCAGACCTCAACCGAGTCAGTGCCAAACAGCCACGCTTCGCGGTGGTCAACGTTAACGCAAACCAAGCCGTCGGGCGAGCCTTCAGCGCTTGCAAAGTCAAGCGGGTCGATGGACGAGCCATCCAGTAATGAAGTGACCCACACACGCTGGCTATTTGGCTCGTTAAAGACAAAATAACCGTCAAGGTAACCCACGGTCACAGCGCCTGGAAAATCAGGGTCTGTGATCTGTTTAAATTCGTTTGTGGCCTCGTTATAAATGTAACTTGGGCCGTTGCAAGCAAAAAAGATCTGCGTGCCGTTGTCGGCAATCGACACAGGGCCGCCGTCGATGATGTTGCCCAACTTGACTGGCGTGGCCGTCGTGCTGGTCATCTTGTAGACTTCTGTGCCCGAGACAACGTAAAAGTCTGCGCCGTTGGTCTGGTGCGCCCAAAGAGCGCGGATGGGGCCAGAGCCTACAGTTTGAAGCAACTCCAAGCCTGGGGCGCGGTTCAAAAAGCCAGGCTCTTTGCCACCCTCGGGAATGACCTCGGGAAACAAATTGACCATGCGGTTGTCCGCGGCGTTGATACTGCGGGCAACATAACTTGATCCAAGGATCGGCGTTTTCATCAGTAGTTACCAGCGTAGATGTTGAAGCGCTGGCGGTTGGCCACCAAAGCGTAAGGCAGTGCCATCACGTCATCTGGGTTGTTGATGCGTTTCAAGTCACGCTTGGAAGTCATGGCGATGCGCTGCACTTGTGGGCTTGGCTCAACACCAAACTCAGGGGCAAATTCCATGGCCAAGTTGTACGTGAAAGCACGCAAATAGCCAGGTGGGAAGTGCAAAGCGGTCGCCAGTGTGGCTGGCTGATCCAATTCTTGCACCGACACAAAATGCCACTCCAACACTTGCGTAGGCATTGGGTAGACGTACATCTCCACATTGGGGTACGTCATGTTGGCAAAGATTACCTGTGGGTAGGTAGACGTGACGTTTTTAACAGCAATACCGTCGTACTGCTGCTGGTTAATAAACTTAATGCCGTATGACACGCCATTAGGCGCTTTGAAGTACGTTGCGTCGTCAAATAGGATTGGACGATTGCCAACAAAATCACCAGTGGGGCCAAGCGTGCGCTTGATTTGGCTTGAGGGCCATTCAAAAATTTGATCTTGAGTGCAAAACACTGAGAGACGCTCAGTGTTCCATGACTCAATCATCTGATTCATTGCCATTAAGGCATCTTGCGACATGGAAGCCGATGGCGTTTCTGCCTCGGCCAAAATACCCAGCAGGCGAAGCGCCCTATTGATTTGATCGCCAGCGGTGTATGTCGACATGTTCAGACTCCTTCGGTTGCTTCCTCTGCCGGTTTACGGCGACGCTTAGTCTCCAACGTATTTACAACGGGAGCCACCTGAACAGGCGTGTCTGGATTGTAGCGTGTCCAGCCATTTTTTTCATCCATTTCGATCTCAAGTTCGTTGATTGCGACCTTGGCGCCGTGGATGGGGTGTACGAGTGTTACGTTCATATTAAAAATGGGGGGTGATTAGCCCCCCACTCCGTTTAGGCTGTCTTGTAAACAGACCAAGCTGCGTCGCCAGTTTTACGGAATGTAAACTGGGCGCTTGATGTGATGGCAACAGCCACTGTAGCGTTGCCGCCGTCAGTGATGCCAGTGCCAGCAGCCAAAGTCACGGTGCCGGAAGAAGTGCCGGTGTTGACGATGGTCAGCGTAAATGTGCTACCAACTTTAGCGCTGGTCACAACTGCGTCGATAGCAGCTGCGGTAGGCAAAGTGTAAGTAGCAGCAGATGTGCTGGGGTTAGCAACCAAGATACCACCAGTCACTTGAGCGGCTGTCAAAGTCGCTGTAGATGTGGCAGTTTGAGGAGCGGCTGCGTAGCCAATCGTCAGTTCGTTCAGGTTGCCGTCACCAAGTTGATAACCGCCTGCGCCATTAGGTAAAGCCATGATAATTTCCTTTCAAAATAATTTACAAATTAGCCCCACATGCGCACAGCCATCTGTGGACGAATTGTGTTGTAACCATACAAAACGTCGATACGGCAAGGCATACGGTCGTTGTTAATATCGTACTGGCGAACCACACGGAGGGAGATACCGTTGTGGACAGCGCGAGCAGCCATATCAACACCTTGGGGCAACAACAAGTCAGCGGTCGCAAATGTGATCGCATCTTTGT
>CAZAET010000091.1:0-4488 GCA_964484215.1 uncultured Candidatus Planktophila sp.
AGACAGAAGATCATTGGTTTAATGGTTTTCCAGCTGTCTGGAACCTGGCAGTTCCTACATATTTAGTTCTGGATCTCTCTGAAAACACCGTAGCTATCGTGACGCTTATCCTCTGCTTCTCACAGCTAACGATGCTCAAGTTTCCACATATTGTCCGAGTCTCAACACTTCGATTTATTACCTTGCCATTTGGCACGCTATATATTGCAACGCTCTTCTATCTCTCATGGAGCTATTCAAATGAGAGCGGAATCAAAGATTCCATGGTCTCTGAAATGATTATGATTCTCTTCCCAATTTACATCGCAGCTATTTCGCTCTGGAGAACAATGCAGAGCGATCCTGAAGAGAGTGCAGAAGTTAACTAAATAATTACTTGATTTGCAGTTACTTGATGCGTAGGGAATTAGTGACAACGAAGAGGCTGCTGAGCGCCATTGCCGCTGCTGCATACATAGGAGAGGCAAGGCCTGCGGCAGCAATAGGAAGACCAACCGCGTTATAAGCAAAGGCCCAACCGAGATTTACCTTGATGGTTCGAAGTGTGCGTCGTGAAAGGGCGAGAGCCTCGATAACACCCATCAATTGTGGGCGCATTAAAGTGATATCTGCTGTTGCAATAGCGGTATCAGTTCCCGTTCCCATTGCAATACTTAAATCTGATTGCGCAAGAGCTGCAGCATCATTGATTCCATCACCGACCATCATGACGTGGCGCCCAGCTGATTGGAGCTCAACAATCTTTGCCAACTTTGCTTCAGGTGTAGCGGTTGCAATGATGCGATCTGAAGAGATGCCAACAGCCGATGCAATCTTGGTTGCACTCTCTGCATTGTCACCTGTCAGCAACCAGGTCTCGATACCACGTTCATGTAAAGCAGAAATCGTTGCAGGTGCATCTGCCTTGATGACATCACCTGTTGCAAAGACAGCGATAGCAACGCCATCCCACGCCAATACCGATACCGCGCGGGATTGTGATTCACCTTCTGCGATTGCTCGAAGAATCTCTGCATCAAAGGGAGTTGAGCTGTGAGCCACGGATGCAGGCGAACCAATAATCACAACCGGCGCCTTATCTCCAAAGGCAACGCGGCCTGCTGTTCCAATACCCGGAGTCTCGGTGAAATCTGTAACTGGAATCAGCTGAGCACCTTGTGAGATACAGAAGTTCGCGATTGCCTGGGCAATAGGGTGGTTGCTCTGACTTTCCAGTGCTAAAGCTGAGGAGAGAATATTTCTCTCATTTGTTAATTGCACGAAATCTCGGCCAAGTACCTTCTGCGCAGAAGTTGGGATGGCAACATCAAGTACTTTCATCGCACCATCGGTCAGAGTTCCGGTCTTATCAAGTACAACGACATCGATAGAACGTGATGCTTCCAAAACTCGAGGATGGCGAATAACAATTCCTCGAAGCGCACCACGTCCAGACGCTACGAGAAGTGCGACTGGAGTTGCGAGGCCAAGAGCGCAAGGACATGCAATGACTAGGACAGTGATTGCAGTAGAAATGGAATAGGTGAGCGATTTATCGCCGAAGTAGTACCAAGCCTCAAATGTTGCAATCGCTAGAACCGTTACAACGGGCACGAAAATTGAAGCGACCTTATCGGCCAGTGCCTGAATTGGCGCCTTACTTCCTTGGGCCGTAACCACCATCGCTGTGATGCGAGCAAGTTCTGTATCGCTACCAATACGTGTGGCCCGCACGATAATTCGACCATTGTTATTGAGCGCAGAGCCAATTACCAAAGAACCTGGTGAGACTTCAACAGCCTTCGATTCTCCAGTAACAAGTGAATTATCAACAGAACTCTGACCTGAAATTACGATGCCATCTGTTGCAATGCGGGCACCTGGCTTTACTACAAATTGATCTCCAACAACGAGATGTGAAATAGGAATGATTACTTCAGTGCCATTGCGAATGACAGCAACTTCTTTCTCACCGAGCGCCAGAAGCGTTGAAAGGGCGCTGCTCGCACTCTTCTTAGCTCGGGACTCGAGATATCTACCAAGAATGACAAAAAGAAGAACTCCTGCCGCTACTTCGGTATAGACATCTCCCACTTGATTGTAGGTCGCATAGATGGACCAGATATATGCCGTGAGAGATCCCAGTGAGACCAAGGTATCCATTGTGGGATGCAAGATATTTCGAATTGCAGCACGATGGATAGGAAAGGCAACAAAGAGAATAAGTGGAGCAGTGAGTGCAATGACCAACCACGATGCAAATGAGTGCATCGCATGTGGTGGAAGTGGAATTGAGTAATCGTTAAAGAGTGCAATCAACCAATCGTTGATTGGCTGATGCCAGCTCATCACCATAGAGATTGCAATAGATGGGACTGCAAAGAGAGTTGCAAAGAAGAGCGCGCGTGCTGCGCCTTTGCGATGTAGTGCAGGGCTTGCTCCGTCAGATAAAAGCGTTGCTCCGTATCCTGCGTCCTTGATCTTCTTAATCACTAGTTCAGCAGATAAATCAGCTGGAGTAAGAACATGAACAGTCTCTGATGCAAAGTTAACGGATGCAGATACGCCATCCATCTCATTGAGCGCTCGTTCAATACTGTTGACGCAGGAAGAACATGTCATTCCCGTTACTGCAAAAGTCTGTGCAAGAAGTGTCATAGTTATCTCGCCACCTTGAGCGCGCTCACCACGTAATCGTGGAGCGCTGCATTTGTTGAGAGTCCATTTCCACCCAAGGATCCATCAACTCCATCAAGGTTGGTAAAGCGTCCTCCTGCTTCTCGCACAATAATGTCGAGTGCGGCCATATCCCATAGAGCAAGTGATGGTTCGGCAGCGACTTCGACTGCGCCTTCTGCCACCAACATATGTGACCAGAAATCACCATGCGCGCGAGTCCGCCAAGCGCTCTTCATAAGGTTGTTAAATAGTTCTAGGCGATCGCCCCAGCCAATGAAATCAGAGTGCGAGATTGATGCATCTTCAATCGATGAAACTGCAGAGACGCTAATCTTCTTAGGAATTTCCTTATTTACGCTGACAAATGCTCCGCCACCTTCAAAGGCATACCAGCGACGGAAGAGAGCTGGAGCGCTCACAACACCAACGACAACTTTCTCAACGCCGTCAGCATCTCTCTCCATCAAACCAATAAGCGTTGCCCACGTTGGAACTCCGCGCAGGAAGTTCTTTGTCCCATCAATCGGATCGATGACCCAGTAACGGTTCTTCTCTGTTCCTTGAGTACCGAATTCTTCTCCGACAATTCCATCTTCTGGGCGATGTGCGTGAAGCAGTGCACGGATTGCATCCTCGGCAGATTTATCGGCATCGGTAACAGGTGTGTTATCCGGTTTAGTTGTGACTGTGAGATCAAGGGCTTGATATCGGGAGAGAGTTATTGCATCTGCCGCATCAGCTAATCGGTGGGCGAGTGCGAGGTCTTCTCCGCGTCGCGTGCTCATGGTGTGAGTCTAACGCTCCTGAGCAATTACTCGTCAGCTCGTTCTTTCACCTCTAAGAGAGAGCGCAAACTTGTGACTCTAATGAGACGTTCATCATGGAGGATTGGATCTGAGTCGATCCACGGATTGAGAGCGCAGGATGCCTCGTGATGAGAACAGTTCGGCATACACGTTTGAGTGACTTGATAGATATCGGGAAAAGATTCGATGATGCGCTCTTTGTTGAGGTGAGCAAGACCGAATGCACGAATTCCAGGAGTATCAATAATCCAGCCGCCATTTACTAGCGGCAGAGCAATCGCACTTGATGAGGTGTGGCGACCGCGCCCGGTTACATCGTTTACATCCCCGGTCATGCGATCTGCTTCAGGAACGAGATCATTGATGAGAGTTGATTTACCAACACCTGAGTGGCCGACAAGAACCGAGATTTTCTCATCGAGAATTTCTAGGATTCCAGCGACATCCTTTGCGCGAGCTTCACTCTTTGAGGATGTAGTAATGATGTCCACGCCGAGGGCGGCATATTCTTTAATGAAATCTGGCACGGGGGAGACATCCACTTTTGTCACCACAATGATCGGCTTTATTGATTCGTGGAATGCACTTACCAAGAAACGATCAATAAGACCACGACGTGGTTCAGGGTTTGCAGATGCTACGACAATCAGCAGTTGATCAATATTTGCAACGATGGTTCGCTCTACTTGGGCTGCATCATCGACTGTACGACTTAGCGAGTTTGTTCGCTCATTGACAGTAACGATGCGAGCAAGAGTTCCTTCATTTCCTGTTACATCTCCAACAATTTCAACGAGATCACCGACTACAACAGATTTAGGTCCAAGTTCACGCGCCTTCATTGCCGTGATAACAATGCCATCATCTGTAACGCAGGTAGTGCGTCCGCGATCTACAGTTGTAACAAATGCTGTGATGGAGTCCGAGTGAGAAGGTCGATCTTTGGTACGTCTACGCGTTGTGCGAGATGGTCGGATACGTGCATCCGATTCGTCGTATTCGCGTGGACTCATAGAACCAAACT
>CAZAET010000092.1:0-3308 GCA_964484215.1 uncultured Candidatus Planktophila sp.
GCTGGAACTGGGGTGATGTAATTTGAAAGAAGTGTCGACATGCGCCATGTGGTGGTGATGTGGCGGTCGAGTGAGTGTGATTTGTATTGAGTAAGAACTGCAATCTTGCGCATTTCTGCATTAACAAGATTTGAAAGCACAAAGTCGATGAGGCGATATGAACCACCGAATGGAACTGCAGGCTTTGCGCGATCTGCTGTCAGTGGCATCAAGCGCTTGCCTTCACCGCCCGCAAGAACAATTCCGAGGGGAACTTCGTAGCGAGGCATGGAGCAAGGCTACCCAACAACTTTCAATCTATCTAGAGTCACCGATACTCTTACCTCATGAGCGCTACTCGAATCGGAATCGTTACCAAGGAGTGGCCTCCAGCGGTTTACGGTGGCGCCGGCGTCCATGTCGTTCAATTAACCCAAGCTCTTCGCGCAGTTTCAGGCGTCGAAGTTGATATTCACTGCTTTGGTGGACCGCGCACCGATGGATCTCATGGCTATGACACTCCCGCCGAGTTCGCATCTGCAAACCCTGCGCTTCAAGCGATTGCAACAGATCTGGCGATAGCTGCAAACCTTCACAACGTTGATGTCATCCATTCACACACTTGGTATGCCAATATGGCAGGACATACCGCTTCACTTCTTTACGGCACGCCTCATATCGTCAGCGCGCATTCACTCGAACCTTTGCGTCCATGGAAAGCTGAACAGCTTGGTGGCGGATACAAGATTTCATCTTGGGCTGAGAAGACTGCCTACGAAGCAGCTGCTGCCATCATCGCCGTCAGCGATGGAATGCGAGCAGATGTTTTAAGCGCATATCCAGATGTCGATCCTGCCAAGGTAGTCACAATCCGCAACGGCGTTGATACTGAAAAGTTCGCACCAAATCATGATGATTCAGTATTAAAGGAATTTGGAATTACCGGCCGCTATGCGATGTTCGTCGGCCGCATTACTCGTCAAAAGGGTTTAGCTCACCTGCTCCGTGCATGGAAGAACGTTCCAGCCGAATACGGTCTGGTGCTCGCTGCCGGAAGTCCTGATGAAGAGACAATTGGCAATGAAGTTGCCGCACTGATTGCAGAACTTCAGAGCACGCGCTCTAACGTCTGGTGGATTAAAGAGATGCTCCCCCACAACAAACTGACAGCAGCACTGACTCATGCTGACTTATTCCTCTGTCCATCGATTTATGAACCTCTTGGAATTGTGAACCTTGAAGCAATGGGCTGTGAAACTGCAGTGCTTGCGTCCCGCGTAGGTGGAATTCCTGAAGTAGTTTCGCATAAGCAGACAGGTGAACTCGTTGATTACACAACAGATCACAGAAAGTTTGAATCAGATTTAACAACAGCTATTTCTTCTCTGATGGCAGATCCTGCTCTCTTGGAAAAATACGGAAAAGCAGGGCGTGCACGTGCCCAATCAGAGTTCGGCTGGGATGCCGTCGCTGCCCAAACCATCGCGCTCTATAAGAGCGTTATCAATAACTAAGGAAAACATGTCACGTCGCGGTTGGTTTCTGTTCATTCTTGTCGGTTTCCTATGGGGTATTCCTTACCTTTTCATCAAGGTAGCCGTTGATCCAGATAACGGATTTAGTCCCGCAACTGTTGTCTGTCTTCGAACAGCAATTGGCGCAGCAATACTCATTCCAATCGCAATTAAGCAGAGGCAGTTCATTGCAGCTGTTCGCGGGTGGCGTTATGTCTTTGCATACGCACTACTAGAAATGATTGGGCCTTGGATTCTGATTGGAACAGCGGAGCAGAAAATTTCATCTGGCCTTACTGGTCTACTTGTTGCATCGGTTCCAATCTGGGCCACCATCTTTGCTTCAATGCGAGGCGATAAATCTGTCTGGCATCGAACTCGTTTATTCGGAATCATCGTCGGTTTCATCGGTCTCGTAGCAGTTGTCGGTATCGAGAGCATTACTGGCTCTGCTGATCCACTTTCGATTGCCATGGTTCTTCTAGCATCCGTCGGTTATTCATACGCTGTGATGATGGTGCAGGGCGCACTTCCCCATGTCTCGGGAATTGCAATTAATGCGGTCGCTATGTTGATGACTGCAATTTTCTATATGCCTTTCACTATTGCACAATGGCCGACACATCAGATTTCAGATGGTGCAATCCGCGCGATTGTTGGACTGGGAGTTCTCTCTACAGGAGCTGCCTTTGCAGCTTTCTTCACATTGGCATCGATCATCGGCGTTGCCCGTGGTTCACTTGTGACTTACCTAAATACTGCCTGTGCAGTTGTTCTTGGTGTGATCATCTTGAATGAACCACTCACAATTGGAATCATTCTTGGACTTCCACTTGTATTAATCGGTTCATACTTCGCGAGCCGCAAGCCCGCCAACGCTTAACTATTGAGATACTAACCGCATGTTGGAAGCGCTCTTTTTAGGAATAGTCCAAGGACTCACTGAGTTCCTGCCTATCTCATCGAGTGCGCATATCCGTATCGTCGGAGAGTTTCTCCCCAACGCAACGGACCCGGGCGCAGCCTTCACCGCCATTACGCAGATTGGTACTGAACTCGCAGTCTTGCTCTACTTCCGCAAAGACATTCTTAATATCGCGCGTGCGTGGTTTAAGCGAGATGGTTCTGCTGAAGCTCGCTTAGGAAATCTCATCATTATCGGAACTCTGCCGATAGTTGTGCTTGGTTATCTCGGCCAGGAATACATCACTAATCACTTCCGTTCACTGTGGGTTATCGCATCTATGTTAATTATTTTCGGCCTTATCCTTGGATTTGCAGATAGGTACGGAACTCGCGAAAAAGATCTTTCCAATCTGGGTATCTCAGATGGCGCTCGATTGGGGTTTGCTCAATCTCTTGCGCTGATTCCAGGGGTCTCACGATCAGGAGCGACCATCGCGATGGGGCGCCTGCTTGGATATCAACGTGATGCCGCGCTTCGATATTCATTCCTCTTAGCGCTTCCGGCTGTATTTGGCAGTGGTTTCTACGAACTCAAGCAGGCAATCGATGACTCAACAGTTTCGGTCTATTCCATGCCAGAGATACTCGCTGCAACGGTTACGGCATTCATTATTGGATACGCAGTAATTGCTTGGTTGATGAAGTTCATCTCAACGAAGAGCTTCACACCTTTTGTGATGTATCGCGTAGCTCTTGGTTCAGTTCTCTTACTCGGGCTTGCAACTGGACAAATCAGCGCTCAGTAAAACCTAGGCGCTCAAGCAGCTTTGGATCGCGCTGCCACTCTTTTGAAACCTTAACGTGAAGTCCAAGAAAAATACGTGCACCGAGTTCGCGCTCAATATCTTT
>CAZAET010000092.1:3408-4486 GCA_964484215.1 uncultured Candidatus Planktophila sp.
CTCTTTACATCTGTTGGATAAAAGGCAGGACCCACAGGCAAGTTATCACCAATCAACTTTTCAAGGAGATCAATCTGCTCATGGATTGCTGCAGAGATTGGAACGATTTCATCCCAGGTAAATCCCTTTGCTAGGGAAGAAATTCCAAGCAGGCGAGTTGCTAAATTCTTCTTTGAAACAAGATCTGTCTTGGTAACCAGTGCGAACTTCTTTGCACGTGAATACTTTGCAATTTCAGCAGCTAGGAATTCATCTCCGGCGCCTGATGTTTCATCAGCAGGAAGACACATCATCACGATGTCCACTGAATCAAGGCTCTCGTTTACGACAGCGTTGAGGCGATGACCGAGCAGCGTCTTTGGCTTATGGATTCCCGGTGTATCCACAAGAATTGCCTGGTAATCAGGATTGTTAACGATTCCGCGAATAGCGTGACGAGTCGTGTTGGGATGAGGCGAAGTGATCGCAATCTTGCTACCAACGAGTGCGTTAATGAGAGTTGATTTACCAGTGTTGGGGCGGCCGACAATAGCCACGAAGCCCGAACGGAAATCACTCATGTATGTATTCTCTCATTACATGCGAGAAGAACCTAAAGCGCTGAAATTAACTCGATTGCATCAGGCACAGATGTCACTAGTTCGGCTGCTCTTTCTCCGATAAGTCGATGGCAACCTTCTGATGAAGGCGAATTAATTGGCCCAGGTATCGCCATCACCGGCCTCATAAGTTCGGCCGCATCTCGCGCCGTACGTAGTGATCCACTTCTAAAGGCAGCTTCGACAACAAGTGTTGCTTGTGAAAGTGCTGCAATCAGGCGATTGCGAGTAAGAAAACGATGAGGAAGTGCTGGAACTCCGGGCATCACCTCAGTAACGATTGCTCCGTTCTCGCAGATTTCTTCAAAGAGCCTGGTATTTCCTGATGGGTACTGCAGATCTATTCCTGATGCAATCACAGCAATGGTGCGACCTTCGGCAACGAGTGCACCGCGGTGGGCTGCTGTATCAACTCCATATGCTCCCCCACTAACGATGTCCCACTCGCGATCAACAAATCCTGCAGCGAAATCTCCTGC
>CAZAET010000093.1:0-3213 GCA_964484215.1 uncultured Candidatus Planktophila sp.
GTTAGTGCTTCCGTTCTGCGCGAATAGAGCGGATGTTGTAATAAGTAATAGGTAGAACGCCCAAGAAGATCAGGATTGCAAGCGTAGATCCGCGGCCGTTATTGAGATAGACGAAGTGCTCGTCAAACATACGGTTGGAAAGCACGTCGGTCTTGAAGTTTCCGCCGGTCATTGTGTGAATGACGTCGAAGAGCTTGAGCGTGCCCACCATGGCGGTTGTAAGAACAACGATGATGGTGGTTTTAACCATTGGCACGGTAACTGTGCGGAAAAGCGTGAATCCTGAAGCGCCGTCGAGCTGGGCTGCTTCTTCGATATCTGAAGGAATGTTCTTAATTGCAGCGGAGAGAATCACCATGCCGAAGCCGGTTGTTCCCCAGATGTAGACGACCATGAGGAACAAGTTGTTCCATGGTGACCACAAGAGAAGGTGCTGAAGTGGAATTCCAAGTGTTTTCATAATCTGGCCAACGAGACCAGTCTGATTCATTTCTGGTTCTTGGTATTGGTACATCAAGTTCCAGATAAGTGAACCGCCGACGAATGAGATTGCCATCGGCATAAAGATCAGTGACTTAGCGAGCGCTTCGCGCTTCATCTTGTTAAGCATTGTTGCAAGACCCAAGCCGAGTGCTGTTACAACAACTGGCGAGATGATGATCCAGAGCATTGTGTTGCGGAAAGCAAGGAGAATGTCTGGATCTTGGAAAGCGCGTGTGTAGTTTGCAAAGCCAACCCATTGTGAAGAGTCAGCGTTCTTAAATGATTCGATAAAAGTTTGAATTGCAGGAATTCCAAGACCGATAGCGGCAAGGATTAGTGCAGGTACTAAGAAGAGTGAGAGTGCAAGAATATTTTGCTTCTTGCCTTGAACGCGTGCTCCAGCTGCGAATGCGACTCCGTAGAAACCGAAGAAGATAGCGAGCACTGCGAGGATCTGAAGAATTTTTGGACCAGAGCTGTTGAGCAAACTTGACCATGTCATTTTTGTTTACATCCTTTCAGCTCAGTAAATAACTTTAATTACGTGGTGATTATCTAAGAAGAGACCGGGGCCCACAAGGTGTGGACCCCGGCATCTTTACTTCTTATTGCATTACTGCAACGAGCAATTGGTAATTAATTACCAGTTAGCGTCGATTGAAGCTGCAACATCCTTCATTGACTTACCTTCTGCGTAGTACTTGGTCATTTCCTTCCAGAAAGCACCGTTTACTGCAGTTGGCATCAAGTCAGATGCGTCGAACACGATTGCGCCAGACTTGTTCTGAAGCTGTGCTGCGACAACCTTAAGAACTGGATCTGAGTATGAAGATAGTGGGATACCAGTGTTAGCTGATGTCCATCCGCCTGCCTTCGCGCGCTCAATGCCGTATACAGGTGAAGATAGGTAATCCTGGACGAATCCAACTTCCTTCTTCTTTGAGAATGCGACTGGGAACTCTCCGCCACCCATGATTGGCTTACCAAACTTGGTGTTTGTTGGTGGGAGGTAGAACGCATCAGCATCACCTGAAGGACCGAATGTGGTTCCTGCTGGGAACATTGATGAGTAGAAAGATGCCTGCTGCAACATGCCGCAAGTACCGTTCTTAAGTCCTGGAACGCCTGCATCCTGGAACTTACGTGTTGCTACAGACTTGAGGTCACCGACCTGGTCCTTAGTTCCGAGCCAAGCAGCTACCTTGTTCATTGCACCAAGAATTTCTGGTGATGAGAACTTGAGCTTGCCTTGCCACCACTGGTTGTACTTCTTTGGACCGTGTTCGCGAAGAACCATCTGCTCGATCCAGTCAGTTGCTGGCCAACCTGTAGCTGCACCTGATTCGATTCCTGCACACCATGGGTTTGCTCCAGCCTTTTCGAACTTAGCTGCAACAGCTTCCATTTCCTTCCATGTATCTGGAATTGAAACGCCAAGCTTCTTGAACTGTGCTGGTGAGTACCAAACGAGTGACTTTGAAGATGCGCCGAATGGTGCACCGTAGATACGTCCGTTGATTGTTGTAAATGATGCCCATGCTGGGTTGTAGTAGTTAGAAAGGTTTGCGCGAGTTGCAGCTGAAATTGGGACAGCCTTACCTGTTGCGACCATTGTTGCTACCAAACCTGGCTGAGGAATGATTGCGAGATCAGGTGCGTTTCCGCCCTTAACACGTACTGGGAGAAGAGTTTCGAACTGGTCTGTGCCTTCGTAAGCAATCTTGATGCCTGTGCACTTTGTGAACTCAGCGAAAATCTTTTCCATTACTGAAGCTTCAGGATCACGGATACCAGCGAAAATCTTTACTGTTCCTGAACCCTTCCACTTTGAATATTCGTCACAGCCAGCAGCTGATGCTGATGTTGCTGTGAAAGTAGTTGCTACGAGTGAAAGAACTGCAACTGCAGCTCCAACAAGTAGACCCTTTTTCTTTAGCATGTAGATACCTTTTCTATTGAGGGTGTAGCGGCTTTGGGGACAGGCCTTGAGCCGCGAACGTGAGGCAACGGTATTGCTAACCGTTCGCAGGTCGCTAGCACGCGGGGCGGAAGGTAATAAAAGCGTTATAAACGGTGCGGGGCGCTGGTTTCTACGCTCAAACTAGGGGGCTGGGCTACCTAAAAAGGGGTCTCGGGGGTACCTTTTGCAGAGGTTTTGCAGAAATTTGCAGTCGGCTAGCAAAGGGGTAGGCAGATGGCTGGAGTCGTCGAGATCGCCGAAAAGGCTGGGGTTTCACCGGCCACAGTTTCTCGCGCCCTGCGAGGTCTGCACCACGTCAATGAAGCAACGCGAAGAAAGATTGTTGCAGCCGCAATGGAACTTAATTATCCATTGCGTTCAGATTTAATTCCGCGCGAACTTATTCAACGCACAAATCGAATCGGTGTAATCGCTCCATATATTTCACGTTGGTATTTCGCTGAGGCTATTAATGGAATCGAACAGAGTTTGCGCGAAGCTGGAATGGATTTGCTTCTCTATAACTTTTCGCAAGTAGAAGCACGCCAAAGAATCTTCCAACATAAACAGTTGCGTGGAAAAGTTGACGCGTTGATTGTTGTAAGTATGCCGCCAACAGATGAAGAGTTTGAATCGCTACTTAGTTTGGGAATACCAATTACAACTATTGGTTTTATCCATGAAGGTTGCACCAGTGTTGCAATAGATGACGTTATGGGTGGACGTGTTGCAACAAAACACTTAACTGATTTAGGTCATCGCGAGATTGC
>CAZAET010000093.1:3313-4438 GCA_964484215.1 uncultured Candidatus Planktophila sp.
AAGATATGTCAGTGATTGGCTTTGATGATCACTTGATTGCGCAGTACGTGGGTTTAACAACCGTTGCGCAGCCACCACAATTTGAAGGACAAGTTGCTGCAGCTGCCGCTATCGCTGAGATTGCCCACCCGGTAAGTGAGCATAAGAATATTTTGGTTCCGCTTAGCCTTGTTGTTCGCGATACAACTGCTGCAATTTAAGGTCGCTCACTTCGCCAACTGTTTCTACATAGTGCAGCGCAGTATCAACGAGCACAAGGTTGGTAATACAGACGGTAGAACCAGCGGCAAATACCTCGATTGAGCCTCGATCCACAATGACTCTGAAGTCCACTTCCGTAACGGACGCCGGTACCTCTTGCACTAGTGGCGCCACTATTTCATTCCATGCAGCGGTCGTATCAACATAAATCTTTCCGTCGCGCACTCCGATTTCAGCAAAGCGCTCAGGGGTTTCATGAATGCGAATGGCACCGTTACTTGTTGTAAATGAAACTTCGGGGAAGCCACCGGGTTTTTCAATTGGAGTCTGTACCAAAGTATTTGCCTGCAGAGAAAGTTCGCGTGGAACCGTCATGGCACTACGCCATGGATCAGTTGGGACTTTGACCGCATAATCCCAGTTGCTCATCCAACCCAGAAAGATTCGCTTGTTGTCGGGCGCATTTGAGAATGTGACGCCGGCGTAATTATCACGACCGTAATCAATCCAACGAGTCTGTACATCGTCAGCGATAAATTCTTTACCGTTCCATTGGCCAACAAAGTATTGAGTGCCTGAACCAATCTGGAATCCACCTGGGTTGAGCGAAACAATCAAGACCCATTTATCGCCGATTTGAAATAAATCTGGGCATTCCCAGATTCCACCGACTTCAGCTGCAGGACCAAAGTCGCTTAAGTGTGTCCACTCTTTTAAGTTAGGAGATGAGTAGAAAGAGATTTTGAATTCTTGCGGCAAGGCCAAAGTCATAATCCATTGGCCGTCAATCCAACTTACCTTTGGATCACGGAAGTTGGGAAGGTTGATATCAAGAACTGGATTTCCTTCGTACTTTGTAAATGTTAGGCCTTCATCAACGCTAAATGCTAAACATTGTGATTGATTGCTTTCATCATTTTGATG
>CAZAET010000094.1:0-4419 GCA_964484215.1 uncultured Candidatus Planktophila sp.
AGACCGTTCTTGCCAGATGGTCGCAGAATGACATTGGAGAAAATTGCTGAGACCTTGTTCGTCATTTTGGAACAATACAAGGGAGGGCTATTGTTGATTGAGGATATCAACAGGTATGTATCTGACCACTTGCCAAAAGATATTGAGGGTGCTATCTGTACTAACAGACACATTGATTTGGATATTATCATGCACTTTCAGTCTATTGGCCGTATCACCACAAAGATTTGGCAGAACTGTAACTGGATGAGATTTCACAAAAACTTGGATAGCGTGGACAGGCACGCGAATAAATTTCAAGATAAACACGAATTGCTCCGTGTTGTAGAGATGCTTGTGAATAGCGAATACACCCACGGAAACAAGCGTTTCTATCAATACATCAACTTGGATGAGATGAAAATGATGGGTTATGTAGACCAAAAGAAGTTAGATGTCGTGTTAGAAGAGTACATAATGGCAAACCAAAGGAAGTTGATTAAGCCTTATTTGTCGTTAAGAGATGATAGAAACAAAGCCAAACACACCATGGATGAGGCGAAAAATTTGGTTAAGGCCAGATTGCTTCAAGATTACACCTAAACGGTGTAAAAATGTCAACGGCACGCAACATACCTATATCCTATTAGTAGACTGCATTTGCAGGGAAAACGCAACTCAAAAGGTTGCGTTTTTTGATGTAGTGCCTATTTTTTAATCATATTTCGGAAAATAAATTTGATGTGTCTTGTAGAATCTGCATTGTACAAGCGAATAGAAATTATGAATTGGAACGAAATTAAAGTCATTCTCGGCCAAGTTGCTCTGATAGCAACAGGAGTTCTGGTCGCCAACCAAGTTCAGAAAATGCTGGACAAAGCAAAAGTGACCGCACCTGCACAAACAAACCCTTAAACAATAACCCTTTTAAAAAACAAAAACTATGAATATCAAGAAATATCTTTCCGATGCACAAAACCGTGCACACGAATCTTTCGCTAACGCTGACGGATTCTTTGATGATGATTTGTCTTTCACCGCTGGTGAAGATTTTTTCGGTGCTGATGGTTCAGCCTCTATGGGTGCTCCTTCTGCTCCAACATCACAACCTTACATCATCACTGTTACTAACACTGGTGCTGCTGTAAACAACTTTGAAGTGTTGGGTTCTTACGAGTATATCAACAATGCTGGTTTTTCTGGTGGTTCTTTGACCATCGGTTCTATCACCATCAGTTCTGCTATTCCAAACGTAACTTACCAACAGATGTTGTACCAATTCATGGTAAGCCCTTACAGCACTGGTTTGACTTACATCCAGTCTGCAACGACTAACCAAGTATTGGAAACAATCAGCGTTAACACTAAAGATGCGAATGGTAACATTGCACAGAAAGTGTTCGTGCCTACGATTGACCCCTATCAGTTCCAGTCAACTATCATTGCCATGAAATTTGGTTATCGCATTGATGGTTACACTAAATTGATTATCCAATCAGTATTGGCTAACGCTACTGTGAAATTGTACTTCTACCCTGCTGATAACATCAATTTGGCTCGTGGTTTGGCAGGTCGTCCTGTTAGCCGTGAGTACGGAAGCCCAGGGATTGTGAAAGCACAAACCGTAAAAGTAATCGGTTAATCCGTTTGATTTTATACCAAAAAAGGGGCGGGCGGTTTCGCCTTGCCCCTTTTTTATTTAAGCAGAAAAAAATATGAACTTATACCAAAGAGTAGCGATAGCAAACCCAAAAGAAGCCAAATCTGTTATCAATCAATTTGGGTATGAAATTCGCACGAATAATTTGCCACAAGCACTAAGAATGCTTGTATCATCAGAGGGCGAGCCAGCCCTTCGTGCAATTGTAAATATCCACCCAGATAAAGATTTGATTCTTGAGTGCTTTGCCGAGGACAAGTCTTCCATCAGAAAAGATGAAAATCAATCAAGCAATAGCAACAGTGATGTGTTTTTAAATGTCGTAGGTCAACAGTTGACTGAAGCACAGAAATCTACCCAGTTAACGAACACGTTTTTAATAGCGTCTACCTTAATTATTTTGACTGCTTTAATTTTAAAGAAATAAAATGAAACATAAAATTACCAAAAGAGGTGTATTTGCCGTTAGTGCAAAGACCATTGATGAAAGAAAACCAGAGGTAGTTGCATTGATGCAACGCTATGGAATGAATGTAAACGTGAGCGATAGCAAGGAAAAAATTGATATGGCTTTCTTGTCTTTGTTGCCACGCAGTCGTGCCTTCCGCAGCGATTTTGCAAAGTTGGCTACTCCAGTTGCTGAAAAAATGCAAAGTGCATATAAGAACTACGGTGGAGAAGACTTTTTTAACATTTTTGGTTTACAAAAGAAAAACCCCGTTGACGATGTTATGAATATTCCTTCAAAAGGTATTGGCACATCGTCTAATGTGCCTCAAGTGCCTCAACCTATTGGTGGTGGTGTCGCTGGTGGGCTCTCTGGTGGGCGTACTAAAGCAAAATCAGGCTTAGGTTCTTGGTTGACAGACGTTTTTGATAAAGACACTACTCAAAACATCATCAATACTGGCTTGGGTATCTATGCTTATCAAAAGACAGGTGGTACACAAGGTCAGCCTAATCCTTTGAATCAAGGTCGTGCTGATGTGCAAGGACAAACTCCTCCATCACAAAATCAGCCCAGCGGTTCAACTGGATTGGGAACAGGTGGTATTGTTGCAATCTCATTAGGAGCACTTGCATTGGTTGGATTTGGAATTTACTACGCAACAAAAAAGTAATGAGTTTTTTTGCTGACGCTTTACAGAATGTTAAATCTTTGAATGGGGAAGACCCAAAGAATACTTTTATCCAAAAAATCTCAAAGACAGCAACAGGTTCTATCACAGGGCTTGTTGGTGGTTTGATGATAGGCTGGTACTACAAAAAGAATCTTTACGTCTCCGCACTTTTAGGAACATTGGTAGGTGGGGCAATTAATTACCATTTAACCGAAGTGAACAAATAATGAAATATCAATTCATATCCGATTTTACCACGCCTAACTCAGAAGTTCCTTTGTTTAAAAAAGGGCAAGTGATTGAGTACGATGATACAACGATGCCCATAGGTGGTCGCACTGATGGTATTTACTATATTCAGCAGGGTGCAACATCCAGTAGCGTAATATTCATTCCTTTCTCGTACATATCTGCGGTTGCAGAAAGCCCATTAAAAAAATCAAGCATCCCTTACATCGTGATGGGCATTGTGGTGATTGGATTTATCAGTTACAAACTTTACAAAAAATATAAATAACATGAATAAGAACACAAAACTAATCCTGATGGCTGGCGGTGCAGTAGCATTGACTTACGCTTTGATGGAATATTACAAGAAAAACGTAAAAGGTGATGCAACAGGAACACCCACAGTGCCTGAAACAGACCCCTTGCGTGCTTCCAGTTTCACTGCAAGCGATGATTTCTTCTCTAACTACACAGCAAGCGATGATTTCTTCGGATTCACTGCTAACGAGCCTTTCATGAACGCAGGCGGTGGTGGTGTACCATCTTTGGGAAATATATTTGGTGGCAAGTCAAAAGCAAAACCTTCAAAGCGTACCCCTCTGTCTCCCAAGTCTAAGCCTTTTTTCAGCAAAAGCAAGGGAAGCAAAGAAACAGGGTTGGCGGATTTGCAGTTTACAGCAGGAGACAATTTTTTTAATGCAGGCGGTGTGCCAGTGGCAACTGACGAACCAAACTTTAAATGTTAATCACTATGGATGCTAAAACGCAAAAAGCCGTATTGATAGGTTTGTTAGTAGCGGTTGTTGCTCCTTTAATTGTTGATGAGGTACGCAAGTATCGCAATAAGAAAAAGGGCGATGTACCGACCAATACAGACCACGGTTTTGTGAATTGGGTAGGTGATGATAGTTTCTTTGAAATTGAAGGAGAACGTAGCGTAAACGGAAATCCGCATATGAGTTTAGCCCCATTGACCAGTAAAGATGCTATGTTGAATTTCCCCAAGTACAAAAAGTACAGGCCTTTTGTTGTTAGCCCATCTAAAAAAATTAAATTTGTATGAAAATAAAATATCTATATTACGTTGTAGGTGCTATTGGAGCATTCTTAGCGTTTAAATGTTGGTCTGATAAAAAGTAACGCTATGAATAACGCACAAAAAGTAATTATCGGGTCTGCCATCGTTTTAGGCGTTGGCATATTTGTATTTTCTGACTTTGGTCGTAGAAAAAGCGTATTGAAAGCCCCAGACCCAAGTAAGGGAGATATTCCGTTTGAGCCAGTCAAGAACTTTTATGGTCTTGCAGGCACTACTATTCCTCGTGGATATGTACCTGATGCTCAAATGATGTTGGAGGTGAATCCCGAAACATTCCCAAATTTTGCTGGTAGCAATGAAATTGTCTTAGCGGACAAAAACTACCCTTTTGG
>CAZAET010000095.1:0-4311 GCA_964484215.1 uncultured Candidatus Planktophila sp.
TCGTGCGCTCGCTTGAGAAGTGACAACATCAAGTAACGAGCACGGACTGGGCCAGCAGCGGTAAGCGCTGCATCAAAGGATGCCTGCCATTCAGCAGTTTCAGATGGATCTGTATCTACTAACTGGTCGATTATCTGATCTGGCGATCCAACGAATTCGGTCATGCCCGTATTCTCGCGCCAAAGGGGGATGAGCGCAAAAAAATCGGCTGTGAGGCAGGTTAAACCCTTGTAAATATCCGTCTCATCCGTTGGACTTATCCCGTGGCAATGCGCATGGGTTTTGCTAATGGAGAGCTCATCCTCGAGATCGGCTACGGGCCTGATTGTGATGATGCTCTACGCGCCGATATCAAGAAGATTGTGGCCACAGACTTCCATGAAGATACAACGACCGAAGTTGTCGATGCCGTTCTCCTCTGGTTCCGCGAAGGCGATGGCGATCTCGTCGATGAATTGATGGATGCACTCACTTATCTATCTGAGACAGGACCAATCTGGGTACTCACCCCGAAAGTTGGTCGCGATGGCCATGTTGAACCGAGCGATATTCAAGATGCGGCACCTACATGTGGTTTAAGCCAGACATCAACGATTGCAGTTGCTAAAGATTGGACTGCAACTCGTCTAGTGGCACGTAAGGCGGGCAAGCGATAGATTCGCGCCATGACACTACAAATTGGCGATGCAGCACCAGATTTCGAATTGAAAGATCAGAACGGAAATAAAGTTCAGCTCTCATCATTTAAGGGCAACAAGAACGTAGTAGTTCTCTTTATTCCATTCTCATTCACCGGAACATGCACAGGCGAACTCTGCGCTATCCGTGATGACCTTGCTGCATTCCAGAATGACAACGTTCAGGTACTTGCAATTTCTTGCGACTCAATGCACACACAGCGCATCTTCGCTGAGCAAGAGGGTTACAAGTTCCCAGTACTTGCAGACTTCTGGCCACACGGTGCAGCAGCTAAGGCATACGGAATCTTCAATGAAGATCTCGGTTGCGCAATGCGTGGAACATTTATCATCGACAAAGAAGGCATCATTCGCTGGACTGTCGTAAATGGCCTTGGCGATGCTCGCAATAATGGTGATTACAAGACTGCGATTGCAGCGCTCTAATCACGCATACTTCACGCACGATTTTCGTTCTTTCGCGTATATAAAGTAGTATTCGCAAGTCCGAAAGCCAGCTCACGCTGGTACCGGGTGGTTAGCTCAGTGGTAGAGCGCCTCGTTTACACCGAGGATGTCGGGGGTTCGAAACCCTCACCGCCCACAGTTCTTTTCTCAGCTGCTTCAAATTTCATCTCTTGATATCTCATCAACGTAAACTGAGCATGCAGAACGACTTCGTCCTTCTCAGATTTCGCCGCCGAAGTTAGTGGTTCGACAATGCAGTCGCCTAAGGCGCAGATAAACCTAGTCAGATCAAATTGCACATCGGAATTCCCTCGACCCAGCTGTGTGAGCAAGATTTTCGTTAAGGCCAATTTCTCGTCGTCAGGTACTAAGACCGAGGCAGCGCGCCAGGCAGTTACTGCGACTTTATCGTGGGAATCAAAGAGATGTTCATGCGTGATGAGTGAATAGAACTGCTTGTCAGCAATTTTCGTCAGTGTGTGCAGAGCCTGACTTTTCGCTTGGGGATTTTCAGAAATTAACTCAGGCTTCAAACGTTCAACAACTTTGGGTACTTCATTTCGCATCAGCGCCCAAGTAAGTGTGTCTCGCACAAAGAAATCAGGTTCAAGGGCACATTGCGACACTAAGACATCAATGTATTCAGGCTTAGGAAATGTTCCTGCGGCCAGCGCTGCCTTAAGGCGAACAGATTGATCGGGCGATTCCAAATGTGCTTTGAGTGTCGCCATGAGAAAAAGGTGTGACTACTTACCTTCGTATGCGTTCTTCATCGTAGCCAGATCAATCTTCTTCATCTGAAGCATTGCCTGCGTAGCGCGCTGCGAACCTTCGCTATCTGAACCACCCAAGTACTTCATCATTTCAGGAGATGTAACTTGCCAAGAGACTCCGAACTTATCTTTAAGCCATCCGCACTGGCTTTCTTGGCCGCCATCTGCGGTAAGGATCTGCCAGTACTTATCGATTTCTGCTTGATCAGCGCAAGGAATTTGAAAAGAGATTGCTTCTGAATGCGGGAATTGTGGGCCGCCATTAAGCCCGATGAAGTTCTGTCCGAAAATTTTGAAGTTAACTACGATCTCCTCACCCTGCTGATTTCCGGGGGTATCGGTGGGAGCAATCCAATTATCTGAAATTGAGCTGTTAGGAAAGATACTTGTGTAGAAGTTTGCGGCCTCGCGAGCATTTCCGTTGAACCAAAGGCATGTAGTGAGTTCCATGAGTGAAGGTTATTCTAAAGTTTATTGATTTAAGCGAGCTTTAATGAGCTTTTTTAGTAGCCCCTTAGCAAGTGGCTTATCGACAGGAACATGAATCGCGCTCTTAGTTGTTTTGAACTTTGCCAATTCCTCTGGAAAGAGATGGAGAATCGATCCGCTAAAAGGGTAGTAACCGACATGGTTCTTATTGGCCAGTAGCCCTGCGACTATGCAATCTTCAACTTTGAAGGCAGGCATGCCATAACTCACCACTTCTACTGCCTCAGGAACGATTTCGAGAATTCGATCACGTAATTCAAGCATTGTTTCGCGATGCGGTGATGGGGCAGTCGCATAATGTTTCTTAACTGCGGCAGGAAGAGCTTTCGGCACGCTCGAATATTACAGTTCAGTTCTTTATCAAGTAAGGTTTGCCCAAGAATTCAATATCGAATCCAAATATTTTGAAGGAGTACGCCGTGAAAGCAAGCGTCAGCGACCAGCGTTCTATCCTCGATATCCAGAAATTCGACCTTCAATCAGCAACCTTGCGCAATAAGGCAGCGACCTTGCCTGAGCTCGCTGAACTGTCATCTACAACCATCAAGCAGAACAATGTTCGCGACCTGCGTATTGCAGCCGAAACTGAACTTAACGATGTGAAGCGTGAACTTGCCCGCGCTGAAGGCGATGTAGAACAGATCGTCACTCGCATCGAGCGCGATGAAAAGCGTCTCGCTTCAGGCACTGGAACCCCAAAAGAACTTGAACAAACTCAGCATGAGCTTGGCACCCTTGGTGCTCGTCGCGCCGAACTTGAAGAAGTCGAACTCGAAATCATGATGCGCGTTGATGGAATCAAGGAGCGCATTACCGTCCTATCGGCCGAAGAGAATGAACTTGCAGCAGTAATTGCTGACCTCAATATCCGTAAAGAAAATGCACTCGCGGCAATTCATACTGAACTTGAAGGCATCGAAACAGATCGCAAAGCAACGACGCAATCTGTAGGCGCCGAGATTCTTGCTCTCTACGAGAAGATACGCGAAGCCAATAACGGTATTGGCGCAGCAGCTTTGGCTGGCAATCAGTGCAAGGGTTGCAACCTGACTCTGAACACCATCGAACTTCAGCGTATTGCGGGCCTAAGTGCAGATGAAGTTGTTCGCTGCGAAGAATGCCGCTGCATCTTGGTGCGTGATCACTAGTGGCACGCCATTTCAAACTTACCGCTGATGGCGGTTCTCGCGGAAACCCAGGCCCTGCGGGCTATGGCGCAGTTGTCACTGAAAGCGGAAAGATTGTCGCTGAACTCTTTGATGTAATCGGTGTTGCAACTAATAACGTAGCTGAATACAGCGGACTTCTCGCAGGTCTTTCTCACATCAACAAGCTAGATGCAGAAGCAACTGTTGAAGTAGCTATGGATTCAAAGTTAGTTGTCGAGCAGATGTCTGGTCGCTGGCAGATTAAGCATGCAGATATGCGCGATCTCGCTAAGCAATGCCGCGATGCTCACCCAGCTTCACTTGTCACGTATTCATGGATTCCACGTGATGAGAATTCACATGCAGACCGCCTTGCCAATAAAGCACTTGATGGTGGAAGCGCACATAAGCCAGCTCCAGTGATTCAGCAGAACTTCCTTACTGATCGTTTGCGCAGCGCAGAGATTCCTACCTTTATCTACTTCGTTCGCCATGGCGAAACTGTTTTAACTCCAGCTCGTAAGTTCTCAGGAACCGGATCACTTGATCCAGAGCTCATGCAGGAAGGTCTCGATCAAGCAGATCTCGTGGCTGAAGAATGCGCCAAGTTAGGTGCAGAAGTTCTTATTGCTTCACCACTAAATCGCACCCGCCAAACAGCTGAAGCAATCTCTCGAGCAACTGGTCTTGAAATCATTTTTGATAAAGCTTGGTACGAACTTTCATTCGGTTCATGGGATGGAAAAGCTATTGAAG
>CAZAET010000096.1:0-4275 GCA_964484215.1 uncultured Candidatus Planktophila sp.
CGCGGGTGCTGTAACTCTTGTTCTTACTTGCTAGATAGACAAGTTGCGCACCTGACACTTGAGTTGATTTCAACTTCTCTTCAAAACCATCGAGAACTACACCGAGTTGATAGCAAGCAAGCTGCAAGTTGCTCTTGGCATCTTCTCCTGAAATCTCTTTCTTGCCTGTCTTAAAGTCGATGATGTAATGCTTGCCATCACTATCAACTTCAATGCGGTCAACATTTCCGCGAATGAGCGCACGACCAACGGTTATCTCAAAGCTCTTTTCGACTCCGGCAACGGTACGGTTATTGTCGGATAAAGATTTCTGGTGGAATACAGAGAAGCGCTCGAGCATCTTCTTAGCGCGAGCAAGGGCCGCCTGGCTGATCCAGCCTTGGCTATCGTCGATAAGTGGCCATGAATCAATGAGTTTGGTCTGTAACGCTTCATCAGTGATTCCAGGTTCTTCAACCTTTATGCGAGCGAATTCGTGAATGACAGAGCCCAATAACTGCGCAGTTGAATCGCCATCGGTACCGCCACTCTTTTCGAGGAACCATTTCAGGCCGCATTCAGTGAAGTTTTCAGCTCCCGATGGAGATACGGGAACAAGTGCGCCTTCATCAATGACAGGTAGTTCGCTGGTGATTGGCGCTGTTCCGAGCCACTGTGATGGTTGGGCCAAATGAATTCCATTGGCACTTAAGGTCTTAAGAAGTGAAGCAGCAGATGTATTGCCGGTCAGATTTACTTCGCGGCGCAGAGTGGCAACGAGTGCTGAAGCAGTAAGCGGCCTAGGAACTTCTACATCGGATGCTGATGTACCAAGGGATTGCGCAAGATCTTCAAAGAAGATAGATGGGGTTTCATCTTCGCGAGAGATTGCTGTGACAAGAAGTGATTGGCGTGCACGGGTAGTTGCAACATGAAAGAGGCGCGCTTCATCTTCTGCCAATGAAGATGCGGCAATCATGTCGAGAGTTACTTGTGCGAGTTCATCACCATGGCGTACTCGTTCAACAAGTCGTTCGGCGCCCAGCAATGAGCTGCGCTGCTTGAGGTTTGGCCATGCACCTTCTTGAACACCAGCAACTGCAACGTATTGCCACTGGCGACCCTTGGCAGAGTGCACTGTAAGAATTTCAACGACATCAGGGCGAACGCCACGTGCAGTGATGAGGTCAGAGACAATAGTTTCGTTGGCAATTTCAGTCAGGAATAGATCTGGTTTTGCGCCAGGGAAACGTTCAATGTGGCGCGCTGCCGTATCAAAGAGTTGAATCATGGCATCGAGATCACGGTCAGCTGATGCTCCACGTGAACCACCACGAAGGGCTGCAGCACGCCAGCTTTCAGAGATCTTCTCGTTATCGCTATTCACTGCGTTATCCCAAATAGCCCACAATAAGTCGTGAATGGTTGCGTTCTTCTTGGCGATTGATTTCTTGGCGAGTGCCAGAAGATTATGAATGCGTAATAGCTCGGCCGAATCTTCAATTGCCACATCACCTGTGGCGATTGCATCGAGAATTAACTGAGTACCGGAGCGCTTATCACTTGCTTCATCGCGAGCTGCAAGTAGCGCAGCACGTGTGCGACGAAGTGAGACCGATGTTGCTCCCCCGAATTCAGATGTGAGTAACTTTTCAGCTGTATCAAGATTGAGTGGCTGCGCACCTGTTGCAACCCGTGCCAACAGTAAGAATGGTGCAATTGCCGCGTTATTTGCTAACGCTTCGACATCACCCGCTGTTGGGATGGACACCTGGGCAAATGCTCGACGAATTGCTGATGCTGTCTGCCCATGCGAACGCACAATCACAGCCATCTGTGAATATGGGATGCCTTGCATCAAATGTGCACGCTTGAATTGGTATGCGATGTACTGCGCTTCTTCAGATTCAGAAGATAAGCGGGCAGTCTGCGCCACAGGTGTGCCTCGGAAATTTTCTGTTAACTCGATCTGCTTTGCACCAGCGCTGAGGTAAGCATTTACTACCTCGGTGATTCCTTCAGGATCTGCACCGCGAAAGCGACCAACAGCGCTTGCGCTATCGGCGACGATAACTAGATCTGAGCCCGCTAAAAGAGAAAGCAGGGTGCGCTGCGCAGGATCACTCTCTTGGAATTCATCGACGATGATGGTGGTAAATCTGCTGCGAAGTTCGGTGAGTAATTCAGGGTTAGCGCGCAAATAATTAATTGCTGAGTTAATGATTTCAGATGGATCGATACGGACCTTGGCATCTCCTGCCAAAACTTCTTGCAAGGTCATTGCGCCTAAATAACGCTTCCAGAAATCAGCAGCGCCTTCCCAATACTTTTCACCAAGTTGGTGGCCACGTGTAGCAAGAGCATCAGGTGTGATTCCGCGTTCGTTGGCGCGCATGATGAGGTCGCGGAGTTCGCGAACAAAGCCTTGAGTCTGTAGTGGTTCGCCAAGTGATTCTGGGCTCTTCTTTAAATCATCGTGCCACTTCTTATACCCATCTTCGATATCGCCATCGAGAAGTTGAGAGATAAAAGTTTCTTGCTCAGCGCCAGATAGAAGAACGATTTCACGGTAATTGTCGCCGGTGCGCATTTTAAGAATGGAGTAAGCGAGTGAGTGAAATGTGCGCGCTAGAGGTTCGAAGGCAGTTTTTTCGGAGCGCGTAACAATTGCATCGCGCATTTCTGAGGCACGTTCGCGGCCATAGGTAAGTAAGAGAATTGAATCTGGTGACTGCCCTGCTGCAATACGCGCAAGAGCTGCTTCAATCAGAACTGTTGTCTTGCCGGTACCTGTGGCGCCAGTCAGAATCAGAGGTGAACCGCGATGTGCAATCGCTGCCTTTTGTTGATCAGAGAGAACGAGAGAACCGGCCTGAACTTCGGCTCGCACAAGGCGAAGTGGCGTTGCAGGGGCTTTACTCACAGTTCGTATTCAACCCTAAGGGGCTGACAATCAGCGTGTAAGGCTCACTTCACCTTCGTCTGTGCCACAGTAAATGTGTAGCCGCCAGTGATGACATGGCCATCAGCAGATACAACTCGATAGGAAATTCGGTACTTGCCCGCTTTGAGAATTGGTGGAGAGATTCGGGCGGTGAGGATATTTGCTGTGATGCGTGGCTTCTTGAGGGCAATCTTTCTTCCAGCAACTGATGCAAGTGAAACCGTTGAAATCTGCTTACCTTTTAACTCCAAGATATCTTCATTGAATTTAAGAGTGATGCTTGCAGGTGCCGCGCTAAGAATTGCATCTGCTTTCGGAGTTGATGACAGAAGAGCGGAATGGCTATAAGACGGTACTACGGAAATAGCTGTAAGAAATACAGAAGCTGTCGTAAATGCGAGTAAACGAATAACTCGATTCACGACAGCTCCTTGTAATTACTAGTTCTGGTTATTCTTCTTCGCACGTGATGTTGCTCGAGCGCGTTCTGCGCCATCGAGAGTCACCTTGCGAATACGAACGACTGCAGGAGTTACTTCAACGCACTCGTCTTCACGACAGAATTCGAGAGCACCTTCCATGTTGAGCTTCTTAGGTGGAATCAACTTTTCAGAATCATCTGTACCTGATGCACGCATGTTGGTGAGCTTCTTTTCGCGTACACAGTTGACATCCATGTCATCTGATCGTGAGTTCTCGCCAATAACCATGCCTTCGTAAACTTCATCGCCTGGTTCAACGAAGATTGAACCGCGCTCTTGAATACCTGCGAGTGCATAAGAAGTCACAGCGCCAATGCGGTCTGAGACAAGAGAACCTGTTGCACGTGTACGAAGTTCACCGAACCAAGGTTCGTATGAATCGAATACGTGGTGCAGAAGACCTGTTCCGCGAGTTTCTGTAAGGAACTCGGTACGGAAACCAATAAGTCCACGTGATGGAACCTTGTAATCAAGACGGATCCAACCGGTTCCGTGGTTAACCATCTGCTCCATACGGCCCTTACGAAGCGCCATCAACTGAGTAAGGACACCCAAATACTCTTCAGGTGCATCAATTGAAAGTCGTTCCATTGGTTCATGAAGTTTTCCATCAATCATCTTTGTAACTACCTGTGGCTTACCAACAGTGAGTTCGAAGCTTTCACGCTTCATGATTTCAACGAGAACAGCGAGCTGAAGTTCGCCACGTCCCTGAACTTCCCATGTATCTGGGCGTTCGGTGTTGAGAACACGAAGTGAAACGTTACCGATGAGCTCTTTATCAAGACGATCCTTCACCTGGCGCGCAGTAAGCATCTTGCCGCTCTTGCCCGCTAGTGGAGATGTATTGATACCGATTGTCATCGAAAT
>CAZAET010000097.1:0-4221 GCA_964484215.1 uncultured Candidatus Planktophila sp.
AGCCTACTAGTTAAGGGATTAATACGAGGATGTCGAGGTCGCCTCGGATCGTGTTAAGTACATCATCTCGAACCTTTTTCATACGGGCTTCCGTTGAAGCCTCAACGTTGAGTCGAAGGAGGGGCTCGGTATTTGAGGCGCGAAGGTTAAACCACCAGTTTTCTCCGTTAATGGTCAGGCCATCGAGATGATCCACTTCGACGCCATCCTTCTTGCCATAAATTTTCTCAATCTGGTTCATTGCAGCTTTCGCATCTGAAACAGTTGAATTGATTTCACCACTTGAGTAATAGCGATTGAAAGATGAGAGAAGTGTCGAAAGTGGCACTTCTGTTTCGCCGAGCGCTGCGATTGCATGGAGCGCTGCCAGCATTCCTGAATCTGCTTTCCAGAAATCACGGAAGTAGAAGTGGCCTGAGTGCTCGCCGCCAAAAACTGCATTTGTTTCCGCCATGAGCTTCTTAATGTAAGAGTGGCCAACGCGAGAACGGACTGCAGTGCCGCCATTCTCTTCTACAACTTCTTTCACGGCGCGCGAAGAAATTAAGTTGTAAATAATGTTTGATGATGGATAGCGCTTGAGCTCGCGGGTTGCGATAAGGGCTGTGAGTGCTGATGGATTAACCAAATCACCTTTCTCATCTACAAGGAAGCAGCGATCTGCATCGCCATCAAAAGCGAGTCCGATATCTGCCTTGTGTTTCTTAACGGCCTTCTGAAGATCGACAAGATTCGATGGTTCAATGGGATTTGCTTCGTGATTTGGAAAAGTTCCGTCAAGTTCAAAGTACATCTCAATGACTTCAGCGTTTAGTCGTTTGAATACAGCGGGAGCGGTGTATCCACCCATTCCATTTCCAGCATCGATAACAATCTTGAGCGGACGAATCGATGAGACATCGACGAGAGTAAGTAGATGATCAACGTATTCCTCAAGCATCTCTTGGCGCTTCTCGACTCCCACATTGCGCATCGCCATAGGAGTTCCCTCTTTGACGAAATTCTCGATGGTGACTAGCCCGGATTCTTTTCCAATTGGTCGTGCGCCACTGAGGCAAAGTTTGATTCCGTTGTATGCGGCTGGATTATGACTTGCAGTAAACATGGCTCCTGGAAGATTGAGCTTTCCGGAAGCGAAATACAACATATCTGTAGAAGCTAATCCGATTCGGATGACATCAAGTCCTTGTGAAGTCACACCCGCTGAGAACGCAGTAGCCAGTGTCGGTGACGATGGACGCATATCTTCACCGATAACAACGGTTCCGGGCTCTCGCTCTTGTTCTAGGAAACGTGCGACGGCAACACCAGTTGCAAATGCGAAATCAGCTGTCAGTTCCTTATCAACCAAACCACGGATGTCGTACGCCTTAAAGATAGAAGAGCTCATGTGGCAATCGTAAAGAGAAAGGAGGGATTAAGAGAAATTAGGAGGGAACAGCGCGTAAATGTCCGCGTCGTCCGACGTTGGCATGAGATGCAGCGATTTCAGGTGCGCTCTCTTGGGTGCGTGGAGCCTGGGCCACTTCTCTGACCGCATCCGCGATCGCCATCAAATCATCTTCGCTAGGACCTGTTGAATCTGCATCAATTGTTTGGCGGATAACTTCCCAGCCATTTGGCACAGTAAGTCGCGCGGAGTGTTTTTCGCAGAGGTCGTAAGAATGAGGTTCGGAGAAAGTAGCAAGCGGCCCAAGAACTGCAGTGGAATCCGCGTAGATATATGTAAGAGTCATCGATGCAACTGATCGGCAACTGACGCGTGAACAGACGCGACCGGTGCGAAGCTGTGAACTCATAGCGCTAAGGCTAGTGGGAGCGCTTTGAAAAGTTATGGATTGAGTACCCGAATATTTGAAGCCGGGATTGAAGACTTCGTTAAGACGCTTCCTGGGTTGAGCGGGATATATCCATATCCACTCTTCGATGTAATGAGGGCGGCACCTGAAGTTCCAGTTGAGATTTGAGAGAAGGTAACTGACCGCACTGAGTTGGGTACGGCAAAGGTTGCAATATCTTCAGCATCGATTTTTACGGACTTGCTCTTGCCGTTGGTATATGTGAGATCAAGTGTGACCTTGACTCGCTTGCCCGTAAAGACCAGTGTCGGTGCAAGCCCAGTAGTTGCCAATGTGAATTCACTGAGCTGGCTAGCTCCAGTACTCCACACAAAGTCACGTTTTCCACCAGATAGTGTGCGCGAGAAAACAGATCCTAGGATTGGCTGATCCGAAGTGATATGCAGGGCAAATTTTCCTGATGCCATTGTTATATCCATCGGAATTTCAACAACCTTCTTATGAGCAATTGTTCGCCCATTAATTCCTACCGGCGAAAATGTGCCATCAGTAGATCGAATCTCTGCAGATATTCGCGCATCTACATCGCCAGGTACGAGCAATCGCAAGGTGTGTGGTGTAGAACTATTTCGCCCAGTCTGCTGAGGGATTGCCGGAATCTGAAGCGTCTTAGTTGCATCTCCAGTTGAATTCACGAGATCTCCACCGAGAGCCTGAAGACCCTTACCGCGTTCGTCAATGAGGAAACCGTTGACGCGACCCGAACGAGTCAGAAGATGAATTGCAATCTCTTTAGATCCGGGTGCAAGCGTTGCCAATGAAAGCGATGCATATGAATTTGGCTTAAGGGAAATGCTCCGTGGCGCAAGCTCTCCATTTTCATTAAAGAGTGTGATCTCAACAAGTGCACGACCTAAACCGCTGTTGACGATATTGAGCGAACCTTTGGAAGTGATATCGGCGGTTGCTCCGACAAACCATTGGGATGCAATAGGTGCGCTACATGGAAAAGCACCCGCCCAAACGCCCTTACGCACCTGCCACACAATAGGTGTGACGGGACCTGATTCAATCACGGCAGATTGCGCGGCTACTGCATACCTTCTAAAACCAACTTCAGTAGTCTTCATCGAAGATGTACCGGTCTTGCGAACCAGAGTCTTCGGAGATGTCAGCGATATTGCAGTGGTGAGGCCAGAGATATTTGGAGGGCAGACAACCGCTGGGTAGCTTTCGTTGAATCTGCTAGTGGACGCAGTGAAATTTAGGATGTTGCTGAGAAATACTGTGACTGCAGTAGCAACGGCAAGAATGAGAATTCTTCTATTTTTCATGAGAGCTCCGACTCTGAGATCTCGCGACGGCGACGGCCTGCTGGCAAGGCCAGAACAACTGTGGTGACGAGCGCGATGAGGAAGAAGGAGATCCAAGCGCGTCGAGCAGTGCCATCATGAATCACTGAAATATCTCCACCAGTTGTTACCTCAAATGTTGGTAAACCATTGGCATTCTCAATCTTTGCCAATCGATAACCATCTTGGAATACCTGCCAACGCTTGCTGTAGGTCTCAGTTAAAGTGATTGTGCCAGGCGTTGGAGCATTGGCACTTACGCCCTTTGATTCAAGTACAAATTCTTTTCCAGAGTAATCTACAAATTTAATGCGGCCAGTACTTTCCAATACTCGCCAGACGATGCCATCTCGAGTCGCTGATGTTCTGTTAAAACCGCCCAGCCCATCAATTGTCTGAACTACTTCTGGGATTACAGGGTTCTTTAGAAAAACATATTTGATGCCGTAATCTGCAAAGACCTTACTTGATGTCACGCCAGTGTTATCGACAAGTCCTTCAATGGCCTTTGAAATGACATCTGTATCGGCAGGCGCCACATCAACTTCACCTAAAGTCGCTGGGCCTCCGCGCGAAATGTAATAAGAAAGTGTTGGTTCTCCGTTGCTTCGATAAGGTCTTAGCACAACGGTCTTTGCATCATTTTCAATTGCCAAGAATGCAGGTAACACTTCCTTTGAAGATGTGCGAACGGGTGAATCTGCACCTGCGGTAATAAGCCAGAAAATAGATGTCGTCGAGTAGAAGAGTGTCAGCAATAGCACTACTGCAACAGAAATATGTCTGTAGTTGATGTGTGATTGTTGGAGGCGGGCTCGAATCTTGTCGAACATAACTACTGCTGACGTTATTGAGAGCAGCGTTGCAATCGAGAGAAGAGTGCCGGCAAATACACGAGATGATGTTGCAGCGCCATTCCCATGAATAGTAAGTGCGCTCATCAGAGTCGCTGAGAGCAAGAAGACGATGCCTAGGGACGCAAACTTACGAGCTGCAGTTGTAGAGAAATATGTAACAAAGAGAACGAAGGCGATTGGGCTGATTGCCCACCAAGGAAGTGAACCTGGTCC
>CAZAET010000098.1:0-4165 GCA_964484215.1 uncultured Candidatus Planktophila sp.
GTTGCAAGTCCTTGTCCCATTAACTCTTGATTTGGTTTGAACTCTTTATCGGCAGATACATTGGCTAAATCATCTGCGACTCGTGCTGCAAGTAGGGCCTCGATAGCTGCAAGCAAGGCGATAGAGAGCGCGGGCATCAATAGCCCTGCAAAATCTATTCCTGATAGCGATGGGGGAGCCCAGGTGACCACATTGCGCGGGATATCACCAATACGAGCAACATCGAACTTAAACGCCACGACGATCATTGAAGTGATTGCAAGAGCTGAAAAACTTGCTGGCACATATGGCTTGATATGAAATCTCTCAAGAATCTTCACGATGTTGAATTTAATCAGAAGCGTTATCGCAACAACTGAAATGGTCTGCCATCTAAGCCCTGCGCTCAGCGCATCCTGAACTGTATGAAAGGCTGAAATGACTGTGCGATCACCTTCGCCCTTAGCAACACCGAGCGCATAAGGAAATTGCTGCAACATAATTAACAGCGCAATACCGACTGTAAATCCTTCGACCACAGGGCCTGGAACGTGCTTTATGAATTTACCCAGACGAAACGCCGCCATCAGAAGCAAGGCAATTGCAGCCATGATTCCTAATACCGGAATAGCGCTGATTCCATTCTTACTAATGACCGGAATGAGTACAACAGTCATGGCACCCGTTGGTCCACTTACTTGAAAACGAGATCCGCCCATAAGCGCCGCAATAAAGCCAGCAACAATCGCAGTTGCAATCCCTGACGTTGCACTAAGACCTGAGGTAATCCCAAAACCAATTGCAAGGGGGAGCGCCACAATTGCGACAGTTACTCCCGCGATGACATCAGCTGCAAGATCCTTTCGAGTATGTGGAAAATCTCCACGCTCGAAAAGTTTCATTTTTGGATTCTACTCTTACTAATCTCCAACAACCATAGGTGTTGCACCTGTGCAAGCGATGAGTTCTGTGTAGCTTGTTGGGTAAACCGCATGTGGATGACCTGATGCTGCCCACACGACTTCGTAATCATGCAACGCTTCATCAATCAAAGTGATTTCTGGAGTTGAAATCCAGCCGATGGGGGATACGCCGCCGACTGAGTAGCCAGAAACTTCTTTGACGTAGTTGGCATCTGCACGGCCAAGTTCAGTAATGTTCAGGTTCTTTGCAACAAGGTCTGTATCAACTCTGTGGCGACCGCTAGTGATAATCAGGAGTGGATTACCGGATGGAAGCTTGAAGATCAGTGATGATGCAATCTGACCGACTTCGATACCAAGACCGTTAGCTGCATCGATTGCAGTGCGCGCTGTTTCTGCAAGGATATTGATTTCACCTTTTACGCCTAAAGAGTCGGCAGCTTCTTTGAAACGTTTAACTGCAGCCTTTTCGAGAATTCCATCCATATGAGAACTTTATGAGATAGCGTCGCGCTATGTCACAGACTTTGACCCCGTATCAGCATGGAATCAGAGCCCGTAATGCGCTCTGGGCAATCTTCTTCTTCATGGGAGTTGTCTCGATGGGGTGGGTGCCACGAATCCCTGAGATTAAAGAGGCTATTGGGCTGACTAATTCGCAGTTGGGGTTGGTATTTATCGGCAGCACGATTGGCGCAGTTCTTGGTGCGCAGTTTGCAGGACGTGCGATTCATACATTTGGAACAAAGAAAGTTGTTTCCGGTGCTGTTCTTGTCATGCCTGTTGGGCTCATCGGAATGGGTGCTGCGCAGACATTCACCGAACTATTTCTGGCGCTCTTTGTGATGGGTTTTGGCTATGCCAACCTAGATATCACTTCAAATACAGTTGCCGTCGAAGTTGAAAATCTGGTTGATCGCAAATGGATGGTCTCATTCCACGGGTGCTGGAGCGTTGGCGCCTTTGCAACAACAGTGTTGGGTGGATCCATTGCACATGCTGTAGACCCACGTGAGAACTTGATTGGTGTTGGAATAGTTTCGATTCTCTTCTTCATTCCACTATCTCGCTACATGCTTCCGCCAGATTTAGATAACCATAAAGGTGACGATAAAGATTCATCTGCCAAGATTCCGCTCTTTGCAAAAGAGACTGCTCCACTGTGGTGGATGGGCTTTGGAATGCTTGGTGGTTTGATTGCAGAAGGATCAGCCAGTGATTGGGGCGCGCTACTTCTTAAAGACAGCATGGGTATTGGTAAAGGACTTAACGCTGCAGCATTTGCATCGTTCTCACTTGCGATGATTGTTGCTCGCTTCTCAGGAGACTGGGCGCTGACAAAGTTTGGGCCGGCAGCCGTTGTCCGTATGGGTGGTTTTGGTGGAGCAATTATCTGGGGAAGTGCGATTGCAATTGCAGTTCCGCTCTCAGACTCTCATCCATTGCCTGCATTCATCATTATCAATATTGGCTTTGCAGCTGCAGGTTTAGGTATTGGGCCAATGTTCCCAGCATTTATTTTGGCAGCTAGTCGCATTCCTGGAATCGCACCAGGTGTTGCAATTGCGCGAGTAGGAGTAACAGGTATCGCCGGTTACTTTATTGGGCCAACAATTACAGGATTCCTTGCAGATATCTTCTCGCTGCCGGTTGCGATGTTCTATCCCGTTGCGCTCTTAGGTATGGCTGGTTTCTTCTCGCGCGTAATTAAGGTTTAAAGCCAAGTCTTTGCAAGAGTAAAGAGTGAAACTGCGAAGAGCAGATAGGCGAAGGCTTTACGTAGTGCAACAGGTGATGACTTTCCTGAATAGTGGGATGCAATCTGCGCAATCACAATTGCAGCACCTGCCATAAAGATTGGGATATGCCATTGCACATCAGCCCACAGTGCGTGATGGCCGATAAATGAAATTAGAGAGTTAAGTGCAATGATGAGTAGTGAGGTTCCTGCGGCAATTGCTTGCGGAGTTCCGAAGAAGAGAACAAGTACTGGAATAGCCAAGAAGCCGCCGCCGATCCCGAAGAGGCCTGTCATGGATCCGATAAGAAGCGACATCAGAATCAGGATAGTAAGCGGCATCCTTTTATGTTCTTCAAGTCTTGGTGGGCGCAGCATAGAAAAGCCAGCCAGAAGAAGAACGGCTGCAAAACCTGTGGTGATCACGCTATCTGGAATGTGTTCTGCAACAAGGGCGAAACCGATATTGGTAATGAGGCCGATACCTGAAATAACAAAGGCATCTCTATAGAGAATCTGTTTCATGCGAGCTTTTGGAACTAGCCCTGATAGCGCTGCAAGAAAGACAACAGCCAGAGCTGCGGTGGTTGCAAGCTTAGGTTCGAAGTCAAAGAGGTACATCAAGATTGGTACCGAGAGCATGGCGCCACCTGCGCCGATAAATCCAAGGACGGCGCCGATAAATGAACCAGCAAGCAGAGCGCCGAGGATTTCCATATAGCTATCTTGTCAGGTGAATGGAAAAAGCCCCCCGATTTCTCGAGGGGCTTTTCGTGAACTCTAGATTAGAAATCGAAGAAGTTCAGGCTTCCAACGCTTGGACCGAACTCTGTGAGTGATCCGAATGCGATGAGTGCAAAGAGGATAAGAGCAGCGCCAGCAAGTGCGAGGTCCTTGTTAAATGCGATCATCTCGTTCTGCTTAGCTGTTGCATCAGTCTCTTTCCAGAAGTTGTGGAAGATAACTGCAGCGAGAATAAGAGTGATAGCCAAGAGAAGGGCACCTAGGTCAACCCAGAGACCGATAGCGATATAGACGCCACCGAGAAGGAAGAAGAGGCCTGAAATAAGAACACCAAACTTTGCAGCTGGGAGCTTCTTGTACTTTGCGTAACCTGTCATCGCTTCAAGCTTTGCGAAGTGAGCGATACCTGATGTGATGAAGAGCGCCGCGAAAAGGATGCGACCTACGAGTAGAACTGCGTTCAATTGTTTCTCCTAAGGTGAAGTGGGACGTACAAGAGGAGAGTAGGGCTAAGTAGTTGAAATTTCAACTATCTTGCCATCTGGCGTGTCTTTTCTGCCCTCTCAGGGGGTCGATCCACGCTCAATTTCCGCCTGGCAGGGCGCCACTTGCCCTTGTCAGACCCCTGGACTACTTTTCGAACATCTGTTCGAATTGTCCACAGATGACCAGGGGAAGCACACAAGATGTCAGCACAATCTGTACCAGCTCAAGTCATACCAGCGCACGAGGTCGTATCCGATGGCGGCCTTACGCCGATCGAGTTCACCTTTAAAGGGCG
>CAZAET010000099.1:0-4112 GCA_964484215.1 uncultured Candidatus Planktophila sp.
TGTGAGTCAGCCTTAATAAGGTTGATCTTTACAGCTGGGTTCTTTGCGTTGTAAACCGCAATTGCCCACTCTGCACCAGGATATTGATCCTGACCGAGCTGAGCATCAGGACCTGTTAGTGGACCCTGGAATGCGAGTGTTACAGACTTCTTTGCAGCAGCTGTTGCTGGAGCTGTAGCAACTACGCCAAGAGCGATAGTTGTTGCAGCAGCAATAGCAAGACCGCTAATGAGCTTCTTGTTCATTTATAGCCTTCCTGTTTTTTCTTGCTTGTGTCCCGGGACAGGGAGGTGTGAAGAGTAATGCTCAACTCACCCTTGAGACAAGGTCAAATGGTCTGAAAACAGGCGTGGGAGGTTACTTTTTGATTACGAAAATGAGTCTATTGCGGGGGGAGCGAGAAACTACTTATCGAGGGCGGCCTCAGGGGAAATAACTGCATTTGCGACCTCTTTCATGGTCAGGCGGCGGTCCATAGCTGCCCTTTGAATCCATGAAAAAGCTTCAGGCTCTGAAAGATTGAGGGCCTTCATCAAGATGCCTTTAGCGCGGTCAATAATCTTTCTGGTCTCAAGACGTTCATGAAGGTCGGCAACTTCTTCGGCAAGTGATCTCATCTGCGTATGCCGACTAATTGCAATTTCAATTGCAGGAACAAGATCACCGATAGTAAATGGCTTCACAACATAGGCCATTACTCCTGCATCACGGGCGCGATCAACGAGTTCTTTCTGACTAAATGCGGTCAACATTAAAACTGGAGCTATCGAAATAATTTTTTCAGCTGCAGAAATTCCGTCGAGTACTGGCATCTTGACATCGAGTATTGCTAAGTCAGGTTGATGTTCAGTTGCAAGAGCAATTGCTTCCTCGCCATTAGTTGCTTGCGCTACAACTTCATAGCCAGCTTCTTGCAACATTTCTACAAGGTCCATACGAATGAGCGCTTCATCCTCGGCGACGAGGATGCGCACTGCTGTCTTCGATGTGGCTTCGTTGCTCATGTGCCTCGAGTCGGATTCGAACCGACACTATGCAGTGTTTGAGACTGCCCTCTCTACCGTTGGAGTACCGAGGCGTACTCCCCTATCGTATTAGAGAAGAGTGGATACGAGAAACGGGTTGGGCTGTGTATTAGCGATACGCAGCGACTACGCCGTTAACGGCATCGCCAACCTTGTGTACACGCATCGCATTAGTTGAGCCAGGAATTCCTGGAGGTGAACCGGCAACGATCATCACAGATTCGCCAATTTCGGCGCGCTTGCCTTCGATGAGCATCTTGTCTGCCTGAAGAACCATCTCGTCGGTGTGCTTAACCATTGGTGTTACCAAAGGTTCAACGCCCCATGAGAGAGCAAGGCGGTTATATGTACCTTCATCAGGAGTGATTGCAAGGATTGGAATTGGTGAGCGAAGGCGTGAGATACGGCGTGCAGAGTCACCTGATTGTGTAAATGTCACAAGGAACTTTGCGCCAACGATGAGCCCAACTTCAGCAGCAGCCTTAGTGATTGCGCCGCCCTTTGTACGTGGATTTGTCATCAATGGGCGAATGCGATCGAGACCGAGTTCTTCGGTGCGCTCGATAATGCGGGCCATTGTTTCAACGGCCTGAATTGCAAATTCTCCAACAGAAGTTTCACCAGAAAGCATGAGCGCATCTGCGCCATCAAGAACAGCATTTGCGCAGTCTGTGGCTTCTGCGCGAGTTGGTGAAGAGTTTGTGATCATGGAATCGAGCATCTGCGTTGCCACGATGACAGGCTTTGCAGCGTCGCGAGCGAGCTCGACGCAACGCTTCTGAACCATTGGGACATCTTCAATTGGAAGTTCAACGCCTAAGTCACCGCGAGCAACCATGATGCCGTCGAAAGCGGCAACGATCTCTACAAGGTTTTCAACTGCCTGTGGCTTTTCAATCTTTGCGATAACCGGAACGCGAATTCCAACTTCATCCATGATTGCGTGGACATCTTTGACGTCGGCAGCATCGCGAACGAATGAGAGCGCAATGAAATCAGCACCTGCGCGAAGTCCCCAACGAAGATCATCTTCATCTTTTTCAGACATGGCAGGAACTGAAACAGCAACGCCTGGAAGGTTGATTCCCTTATTATTGCTTACTGCTCCAGGCTGAATGCACTTGGTGACAACATCGTTGCCCTTTACTTCAATAACTTCGACTGTAACTTTTCCATCGTCGATGAGAATTCGATCTCCTGCTTTGCAATCTCCTGGAAGACCTTTGTATGTGGTTCCAACGCGCTCTTTTGTTCCTGAAATTTCATCGGTAGTAATTGTGAAGATATCTCCACGAGCAAGGTCATGCGGACCGTCAGCAAAGCGACCGAGACGAATCTTTGGTCCTTGTAGGTCAACGAGGATTGCAACAGCCTTGCCGGCTTCCTTTGCCGCAGAGCGCACGCGATCAAGGCGGGCTTGGTGCTCTTCATATCCACCATGAGAAAGGTTGAGTCGAGCCATATTCATGCCAGCGGCAATAAGCTCCTTGACCTTCTCTGGAGATTCAACTGCTGGACCCATCGTGCAAACTATTTTGGCGCGGCGCATGTCGGTACCTTATCTGTGCTTAGTAGTTACTTAGAAGTTAGACCATCAATTGGCGAGTTGTTGGCTCGATAGGTGCAGGAAGTTGAGTCTCCCCTGCGAGATATCGATCCACTGCAGCGGCTGCTGAGCGACCTTCTGCAATTGCCCACACGATAAGAGATTGACCACGGCCTGCGTCTCCTGCGACGAAGATTCCTTCTTCGCTGCTCTGGAAGTTTTCATCGCGACGGATATTTCCACGCTCGTCGAGTTCAACCTCGAGCTGATCGATAAGCGCTGATTTTTCAGGACCCGTAAAACCCATTGCGAGGAATACGAAGTCCGCGGGAAGTTCTTTTTCAGTTCCTGGAACTGGTTCGAACTTTCCGTTTTCGAACTTTGTTTCAACAATCTTGAGGGCTTTGAGATTTCCATTTCCATCGCCAACAAACTCTTGAGTGCTTACAGAGAAGATTCGATTATCGAGTTCTTCATGTGCACTTGAGACGCGATAGATCATTGGATATGTAGGCCATGGCTGTGAAGATGGACGTTCTTCAGTTGGACGAGGCATGATCTCAAGTTGAGTAACGCTCGCTGCTCCTTGGCGTACTGATGTTCCAAGACAGTCTGCGCCGGTATCTCCGCCACCCAAGATGATGACGTGCTTACCAGCAACGTTAATTGGTGGAACTTCAACTTCACCGAGCGCCTGCTTATTGCCCCACGGCAAGAACTCCATCGCTTGATAGATGCCCTTGTTTTCACGTCCTGGAATAGGAAGATCGCGCCATTGAGTTGCACCCATTGCAAGAACGATTGCGTCGTACTTAGAGCGAAGATCTGAGCCAGTAAGTTCAACGCCAACATTAACGCCTGGACGGAAGCGAGTTCCTTCTTGCTCCATCTGGGCAAGGCGACGGTCAACGATGTGCTTCTCCATCTTAAATTCAGGAATTCCGTAGCGAAGAAGTCCGCCGATTTTGTCAGCGCGCTCATAGACCGCAACTGTGTGTCCTGCACGTGTGAGCTGTTGTGCGGCCGCAAGTCCTGCTGGACCTGAACCAATGACTGCAACTGTCTTTCCAGAGAGGCGATCTGGTGCAAGTGGCTTCACATTATTGGCATCGAATGCTTCTTCGATGGTGCGAAGTTCGACCTGCTTAATAGTGACTGCATCGCGGTTGATTCCAACAACACATGCAGTTTCGCAAGGAGCTGGGCAGAGACGACCTGTGAATTCTGGGAAGTTATTTGTCGCGTGAAGACGGTCAATTGCCTCGTTCTTATCTCCGCGATAGATGAGGTCATTCCATTCTGGAATGAGGTTACCGAGCGGGCAACCGTTATGACAGAAAGGAATACCACAATCCATGCAACGACCAGCTTGCTTCTGCAAGTGTTCGAATGATTGTGGTTCGTAGACTTCGCGCCAATCTTGAATACGAATATCGACGGGACGTCGCTTTGGAGTCTCGCGAGGTGTGGTCATAAAACCCTTTGGATCAGCCATTTGCTGCTACCTCCATAATGTATTCATCGACTGGTAAACCTTCCTT
>CAZAET010000100.1:0-4111 GCA_964484215.1 uncultured Candidatus Planktophila sp.
ACGAGAAGAACTGATGGAACATCACGCTTTCCATCGTTTGTCTTGCCCTTTGCAGTTGTGACCTTCTTGCCCTTTACCAAAGCAACTGCGAGATCTGCTGTTGCGTTAGCTTGTGCCTTAATACCCTTGTAAACAGTATTTGAAAGGTCTCCTGTAAGTACTGCTGCAAGTCCGTCTGCTGTTGCATCCTGACCTGAAACGCATACCTTGCCGTTAAGTCCGTTCTTCTTAAGAACAGCTACTGCTGCAAGTCCAAGACCTTCGTTAGCTGATACAACTGCATCAAGCGTTCCGCCTGCCTTTGTGAGCTGCTGCTCGAAGATAACTCCACCCTTTGCGTTATCCCAGTCTGGGACAGCCTGATCGTCAACAAGTGTGTATGCACCTGACTTGATCAATGGGCGAAGAACTGAGTCATAACCCTGCTTGAAGAGTGTTGCGTTGTTATCTGTTGGTGAACCGTTCAAGTAAACGATCTTTGCTGACTTCTTACCAGCTGCATCGAGGCAAGCCTTGATTCCCTGGCCTTGAAGCTTGCCAACAGCTACGTTGTCGAATGAAACGTAGTATGAAGCTGAACCAGCAAGTGTTAGACGATCGTAGTCAATTGTCTTAACGCCAGACTTTGCAGCCTTCTTCTGGATTGCAGCTGTTGATGGTGAATCAAGTCCAGCCATGATCAAGACCTTGACGCCCTTTGCGAGCATCTGATCTGCGATTGTTGCGAACTTTGCCTTATCTCCGTTTGCATTCTGAATGTCAGCAGTTACGCCAGCCTTCTTAAATGCAGCTGCGAGGAATACGCGGTCTGCTGTTTCCCAACGAGCTGATGAAGCAGCATCAGGAAGGATTACGCCAACCTGTACGCCAGCAGCTGTTGCTGATGATGCAGACACGAAGCCTGTGAGTGCGAGGGCAGCTGATGCGATGACCGCTGCTACTGCGCTACGACGCTTTGTCATATATGTAGTGACCTTTCGAAAAAGTCGAAGACCAGGAGAGAAGATTTTTCTCATCCTTTTACGGTCTTTGACGGGTGAGCCAAAGGTATTAGCGTGTTCAATGAATGGCGATACTTCTGAGTTAACGATTAGGTAACGCTTGGCGCTGATTTGGACGTCCGCACGCGTGCGTGAGCGGGTAACCTTGCCTAATGCCCAGCCTTGCAGACCAGCTCGCAGCCGATATTCAGGCTGCCCTCGCTGAGGCATTTTCCAAGGGACTTATCGACGGTAGCGCCCCCGAAAGCATCACCCTCGAGCGCCCCAAGAATCGCGACCACGGTGATTACGCCACTTCAATTGCGCTCCAGTTAGCAAAGGCGGCCGGCAAGAATCCTCGCGAGATTGCCACCATCCTTCAGGGTGCGATCGCCTCAATTCCTGGAGTCGCCAAGGTAGATATCGCAGGACCTGGATTTATCAACATCACTTTGGATCGCGCCAGCCAAGCAGAACTTGTTCGCACCATTCTTACCAATAAATATGAATACGGTCGTGGCCTTGCGCTTGCTGGAGTAAAGATCAACCTCGAATTTATTAGTGCCAACCCAACTGGTCCACTGCACTTGGGTCACACTCGTTGGGCAGCAGTCGGTGATGCACTTGGTCGAGTTCTTAGCGCAGCCGGTGCACAAGTCACTCGTGAGTTTTACATCAATGATCGTGGTCGCCAGATGGATCTCTTTGGTCAATCAGTTCAGGCCGCCGCTCTTGGTAAACCAATTCCTGAAGATGGTTACCAAGGAAATTACATCGCAGACCTTGCGAAAGAAGTTGTTGCTGCAAACCCGGCAATTTCCACCAGCGAAGAGTTTCGCGAAGCTGCATACAAAGTTCAGCTCGCACAACAACAACGCGTTCTTGAAACTTTCCATACTGTCTTTGATGTCTGGTTCTCGGAGCGCTCGCTCCATGAATCAGGAGCCGTCGAACATGCTCTCGACAAGCTTCGTGCACAAGGTCATGTCTTTGAACAAGATGGCGCCGTTTGGTTGCGCACAACAGATTTTGGTGACGATAAAGATCGCGTGATTCTTAAGGAAGATGGCGATCTCACATACTTCGCATCAGATACTGCTTATTACATCAATAAGCGCGAACGCGGATTTGATATCTGTATCTACATGTTGGGCGCTGACCATCATGGGTATATCCATCGCCTCAAAGCAACTGCTGCATGCGCAGGAGATGATCCCGAATACAACATTCATGTATTAATTGGTCAGCTTGTAAAGATTATGGAAGGTGGCGAAGAACTTAAACTTTCCAAGCGCGCCGGCACAATCATCACCCTTGAAGAACTCGTTGAAAAAGTTGGCGTAGATGCTGCTCGCTACACCTTGATTCGTTACCCGGTAAATACACCGATGGTGATGGATATCGATGTCTTGCGTCGCAACACCAACGAAAACCCTGTCTATTACGTGCAGTATGCACATGCGCGTATCGCTGCCGTTCTTCGTAACACTGCCGAACTCGGCATTAAATCTGATCTAGGTTCATTTGATCCTTCACAACTTTCACATGATCGCGAAAATGAATTACTCGGTGCCCTTGCCGAGTATCCCAATGTCGTTGCAAGCGCTGCTGAATTCCGCGAGCCACATCGTGTTGCGCGTTATCTCGAAGAACTTGCTGGCGTGTATCACGGCTTCTATGCAGATTGCCGCGTCCTGCCAATGGGCGATGAAGCGATTGCGCCAATTCACTCTGCACGTGCTGCACTGTGTGCTGCGACAATGCAGGTACTGGCTAATGGTCTTGATCTACTTGGTGTCTCTGCGCCGGAGAGGATGTAACGATGTCACAGCACGCTTCAACAAATATGTGGTCAAAGAATGCATCTCTTAACGGCGGAACTTTAAGTCTTGCTGGAATTCCTGCTGCCCAATTAGCAAAAGAGTTTGGAACTCCGGCATTCTTCCTTGATGAAGATGCCTATCGTTCACGCGCACTTGCGTGGCATAACGGATTGCAATCAGAGTTCGGCCCGCATGCCGGAACTATTTATTACGCCGCAAAGTCCTTTATCTGCACTGCTGTAGCCCAATGGATTGCTGATATTGGTATCGGTATAGATGTGTGCACCGGGGGAGAACTTGCTGCTGCACTTGCTGGTGGAATCGACCCACAGAAGATTGAAGTCCACGGAAACAATAAATCGGTCGCTGAAATTGATCGCGCTGTCTCTGTTGGCGTAAAGACAATTGTGATGGATTCGCTCTTTGAAATTGAGCGCGTTGCCGCAGCCGCCAAGAAGCACGGCGTACGCCAAGCAGTAATGCTCCGGCTTACACCTGGGATTGAAGCCCACACGCACGAGAAGATTTCAACAGCTCACGAAGATGTGAAGTTTGGTTTCTCTATTGCTTCAGGTGCTGCATGGACGGCAGTCGAAGCCGTGGCAACACATCCTGAACTCGAACTTCGTGGAGTGCACTGCCACATTGGTTCACAGATCTTTGGTTCAGAGGCACACGAAATTGCAACAGATCGCTTGATGGGCTTTATGGCCAAGTACCGCGATGCATACGGCGCAGAACTCCCTGAACTCGATCTCGGTGGTGGATTTGGAATCTCCTATGTCGAGGGAGATGTCACTGTCGAACCTGCCGATGTACTGCCACAGATTCATTCCGCAGTAAAGAAAGCATGCTCGACCTACAAACTCGCAATGCCAATCGTTTCACTCGAACCAGGTCGCAACATCGTTGGCCCAACAATGTTTACTTTGTATGAAGTAGGAACTGTTAAAGACGTTGTCATCGAAGGTGGAAAAATTCGCAAGTATGTATCTGTCGATGGTGGCATGAGCGATAACGCACGTACTGCACTTTACGATGCTGAATACACAGCAGTAATCGCACAGCGCAATTCAACTGCACCTGTCGCACTTGCTCGTTTAGTCGGAAAGCATTGCGAGACAGGTGACATCATCATCAATCAAATTCAACTTCCTTCAGATATTGCACCCGGTGATCTCGTTGCAACTCCTGCTACCGGTGCATATGGCCGCAGCATGGCGAGCAATTACAACCATGTGCCTCGACCACCTGTTGTTGCAGTAAAAGATGGAAAAGCCCGCGTAATTGTGCGCCGAGAAAATGAGG
>CAZAET010000101.1:0-4091 GCA_964484215.1 uncultured Candidatus Planktophila sp.
CACCTATATTACGAGGCAAATTAATAACCACTTGTATATCTTTAACGTGATGTATGTAACATTGTATAACTGCAATTATTTCTCCGTAGCTCATTAGTATATAAAGTAAGTTCCTTTGTTTGGATTTTCTAATTGATAACCTACTGCATATCTTAAAGCATCTATTAAATGGTTATGATTGTCAATAGGTGTATTGCTTTTCTTTTCCAACCAACAGTAGTTGTTTAATTCCTTAATTAAGTTAATTGATTCTGGACTTATTATTAAATCATAATCTTGTAATAATGCTATTCCGTAAGTAACCGAACCTTGACCTTTAATTGCAGGTACTATGTTTAAACCTGCCGATTGTAATTCAGATATTAGTCTTGGTTCGGCACTATCTGCTACTATTAAACTATCAATACAATGCTGCTTATTTAAAGCGTATATTTGAGACGTTGTTAATGATGGCAAATAAAACCTTTCATTAATGTAAATTCGTTTATTAGAACTATCTATATTGCATTCTACTAATGTTGTTGGGTCATTACTAAAACCAAAATCTTGACCGAATACAGATTTAGAAACTTGTTCGTACTTTCCAATAGTCCAATTAGTAAATATAACTCCTTCAGCTTTATCTAACCAACCACCTAATATTTGATGCTTATACTTTTCTGGTCTCCTTAACTTTATATTTTCAATCTGATTGATAAATGATTCAGAAAGGTTTTCTATATTGTCTTGATAGGTTGTATGGATATAAGTAGTATCTCCTTTGATTAAATTACTACCGGATTGTATTCCTTTATCTTCAAAGAATTTCTTATAAATGAAATGTTCTTTTGTTGCAGGATTTAAAACTAATAAAACTCTATTCTGTATTCCTTTAGTTCTTATACTAAAATCAATCTTTTCAAATATTTCTTCATCATTTAATTCTTCTGCTTCATCTAATACCCAAGTTGTAACTCCAGCTAATGATTTTAAACTTGCAGTTTGTGTTCCACTACTTGTTTTAATACCTTTAAAGATGATTTTAGAACCTGTTTTTAGATTTACTATTTCATCCTTCGTTATATAAAATTCGTGGCTTAAATTAGCTGTTTCAATCTTATCTATAAATTCAGGAATAATAGAAACGTTTGCAGATGTTAAAGTATATCTTGTAAATAATATAACGTGACCAACTTCATAAGTTAATAACAGAAGAAACGAGTTCAAAGAATATGATTTCCCTGAACCCCTTCCACCTGTAATTACAAAGTACCTACTATCACTTCCTAATAGATTATACTTTTCATTCAGATTTATTTCCAATTTTAAATATATCTTTTATGTTAAAATCATTTACGTTGTGTGTAGCTTCAATAATTTCTTTTGGCTTACCAAATATATGTTCAGCAATAAACAACTGTCCTCTTTGTGATTCCATTAGTGTAGATTTAACAAAAGCTATCTTTGTTTCTTCTTCTGTATCTTTATTGTAAAGTTCACCTAATGCTTTTAAAAAGATATTGTTTACTTTTTCTTCTTCTACTTTTGGTTTACGTCCAGCATTTTTATTACCACCGTTGTATTTTCTTTTATCTTCCATATTCAAAAAAGTAATTATTATTGAATTAAAAATAAATAAAATCTATTATTGTTTATCTTTAAATCCTTTTTTCAATCTCATTAAATTATTTGCTCTTTCTTTTATCTGTTTAAATTCAGAATCAGTTACAATTCTTTCAGATAAACATTTATCACAATACAAGTCTTGAGTTGCACCTGTAGTTATTATTATACTACACAAGTGACATAGTGTAGCACCTATTCCTCCATTAAGTTTATGAATTGGTTTCATCATCATCGGTTTTATATTCCCAGAAGTATTCACATTCTAATCCTTTATTAGGTGGCTTAACAAAATATGGTTGTCTGTATAGAGTTGGTTCTGCTTTATATCTATAACACATAGATGCTAATTCACAGTAGTTTCCTGAACACATTGTTATATCTGGCATAGTTCTTTTTTTAGTTTAATAAAATCTTTGTTTGCTTCCCACCATTTTTTATTAATGGCTTTTATTTTATCTTTATTATTAGCTCTATATTCTCTCATATAAGCAGCGTGTTCTTCTTTTGTTTTAGTTGGTATGTATATTCCCATCTTACTTATTTAATTGATTAGACCAAAACTCTTTTAAACTATTTGGTATTGTTTTCCAAGTGTATAATGGTATGTCTTTCTCTTGTCCTTCATTCATCTTATCTATTATTTTCTTTTTCATCTTATTTGTTTTTATTATGTTCTATTACTTTCATATTCATATCGTAGATAGCTTGTAAGCGTAGTATCATTACTTCTTGATGTTCTGTTCCTTTTGTTTCATTAAGAAGGTTGGTTAACTGTTCTATTATTTTGTATTCGTATCTTGCTTTTTCCATTTGTTCTATTCTTAAATTACTTTCTTCTAATTTAATTTGAAGTTCAGATATTTTTAAACTTCTTTTTTTAAGTTCTAATCTTAACTGATTGTTATCTTCTGTATTTAAAATGTTTTCTTCTTCCATTTGATTTATGATTGTATTTTTTAAATATCTTAATTCATCATTAAACTTTTCGTACATAGAATAGTTATTTAGTGAATGTATTACAGTTGCGTGATTCTTATTTACTGAATCAGCCATTTCTTGTAATGTCATTTTAGGTTTAAAATGTTTAATTGAATGAAAGTATAATGCTCTTGCTTCAATTATATTATGTTTCCTACTGCTTTTACAAACATCTATATTTGTTTCTTGCTTTATTATTTGTTTTATTCTTTCTGTTATTTCCATTTTATATTTCGGATAATTGTTTAAATAGTGCTATTATGTCAGGTAAAGTTTGGAAAAAACTTGACAATTAGAATAAAATAATTATCTTTGTAGGGAAATATGAAAGTAACAGATAAAATAGTTTCTAATTTTTCTTTTTTATAAAACATTGTTTCATCTTCTAAAATGCAAATAACATCAAAATCTTTATCTTTTTTATGTTGCAGAATTCTTTTACCTAAATAATCTGAAACTCCAATATATACTATTTGTTTATTTTTAATTAAAAAATACAAACCACTTCTATAATCATAATTTGTTATTTTATATTCTTTACCATAATGTTTATATATAAAAGATTCTTTTCTAAAAATATCTATTTTCATAATACTCCTCTTAATACATATTGATTTAAATCTACATCGCTATCTTCTCCAAAGAAGTATTTATAGTTTGCTATACCTTGTTCAAGTTTACGTTTACCTTTTTCATAAAATTCATCTGAACATTCAAATATTCCAATATCTAAACTTCCTTTATCTATACATACAAAAACAAATTCATCTACATTAAACATTTCCCTGTAAAGATATGCTTGTAAATCATAACTGTATTTATCTGCTGAATATCTAAATTCATTTAATCCTGTAGTAGTTTTTAAATCTACAATCATATTGTCTTTTAATATATCTGCTTTTGCTCTAAAAGGTATTCCATCAATCATTGCTATTTCTGGTATCTCAAATTGTGCTTTAGACATATAGTGTACTGCTTCATCGTTTCTTAATATTGCATCAGCTAATCGTTCTGCTGCTTTAATCTCATTTGTAGTGTAAACTTCTAATCCTTCTGCTTTTGCTTCTTTGTATGCTTTTCCTGCTTTTGTTGCTACATCTACTATTGTTAATTCATCAATTTTATGTGGCTCTAAAATCATTGTATGGAATAGTTTACCATCACGTAAAGGTTGTGTTTCACTTTGTCCGTACTTTGTAACGTACTTATACGTTTTAGGACTTGATAATACCATTTTAAGACTTGATGAAGATAAAGCTTGTTTACCTAAATAACCATAGTAAAACTCATCGTTATACATATTATCTATTAGTTCTTGCTTATCCCAAATCTTGTTGTCGAATGTTTTAATTTTTGTTTCCATTGTTTATTATTAGTTTTAGTATGTAATCGTATGTTGCTAATTCTCTTTCTGTACTATCAATCATTATCTTTAAATGGTCATCAGATGTTAAACTTTGTCCAGACATTAATTCATTTATGTATTGGAACAATTCTCTATCTAATCC
>CAZAET010000102.1:0-4034 GCA_964484215.1 uncultured Candidatus Planktophila sp.
ATGGTCCTGGTGGACACAGCCACTAATTAGTAATTAGTAAAGAAAAATCCCCCGTACTCAATTGAGTGCGGGGGATTTTCTATTTCCCTTAGGAGGAAAAATTACGAAGCGTGTGAAATAAGTGGAATTCCACGGCGTTCCAAGATCACTGCGCGATCATCTTCTGAGAGACCTCCCCAGATGCCATAAGGCTCTTGGACTGCAAGTGCATGCGCGCGACAGGCTTGAATGACTGGGCATGAAGCGCAGACAGCCTTCGCAGCGTTCTCGCGATTGCGACGACGGGGACCACGTTCCCCGTCTGGATGGAAGAACATCTCTGAATCCATCGTGCGGCATGATCCTTCGTACTGCCATTCCCATTGCTCAGCAATTGGTTGCGGTAGACGTGATAGTTCAGCCATGCGGTTCTCCTTTGATCTAGATAACCTCACAATACAATCGTTTCATAGGTTGTTCAAGTACCTATCGCTTCACGTGTTGTTCAATGGGCGAAATGTCCGTTTTTCAAGTGGTGAGTTACCCCACTTCACGCCACGATAACCCCATGGCAAAGAGCGCTTCAGGAGACACTGAAGAGAAACTGACGGTGGCAGCTGTAGCCCGCCGTATTGGTGTAGCCCCAGCCACTTTGCGCACCTGGGATCGCCGCTACGGCCTTGGGCCTTCAGATCATGAAGAAGGTGAACACCGCCGTTACTGCCCAAATGATCTAGCCAAGCTCATCATGATGCGCCGGCTTATCGTTGCCGGCGTTACTCCATCAGAAGCTGCTGAGCAGGCCAAGGCCTGTAAGACGGCAGTACCTTTAAAGAAGATTGTTAAAGAATTCGAAGTCCGCGAAGAAGTTGTCGACGCACTCTACAAAGCACTCCAGGGATTTGATCGAGCATTTGTTGAAACCACTTTGGCTCATGAGATTGAAGCATACGGCGTTGAAGGTGCTTGGTCTGATGTCATTGTCCCAACGCTATTTTTGATCGGCGAAGAATGGGAGAACAATCAGAAGGGTATTGAGGTTGAACATCTCTTCTCTGAAATTCTCACGCGAACAATGCATAGCCGAGTTGTTGAATTAAAGAAGCCGATTAATCCGCGCCCAGTATTAATCGCAGCTGTCGGCGAAGAACTTCACTCCCTACCCTTATATGCATTGGCCGCGGCTCTCTGCGAACGCAATATTCAGGCCTCGGTCCTTGGCGCTCGCACTCCGCTCGAAGCCTTATCTGCGATGGTCACACGATGTGCGCCACCTGCAATCTTCTTGTGGGCGCAATTGCCAAAGAATGCTGAAGAAAAATACTGGACTGAATTACCTGCAATCCGCCCGGCCCCTCGGGTTGTCATTGGTGGACCTGGATGGGACTCCATAAATTGTGATGATGTCACCAAGGCCGAGGGTCTCGAGCACGCTTGTGAGGAAATTGCGCAGGCTTTAGGCGCTTAATTGAGCAGGTAGACTGCGCTCTCGTTGCTATTCAAGGGAGCCGCCATGATCGATTCTGAAAAGGTCGCGCTCCTTGGCCTGACATATGACGACGTTCTTCTTCTTCCTGATGCATCCGATGTAGTCCCTTCCGAGGTCGACACATCAACTCGCCTCACACGAAATATCACTTTGGCCGTTCCGGTCGTCTCATCTGCGATGGATACCGTCACTGAATCAACGATGGCTATCGCTATGGCAAAGGCTGGCGGAATCGGAATCATCCACCGCAACTTGCCGGTCGATGAGCAAGTTACTCACGTGAAGTTAGTGAAGAACGTTGGCCTTGCAGGCGCGGCAGTTGGTGTGGGCGAAGATGGTTTTGCTCGCGCACAGAAGCTAATTGAAGCAGGCGTCGATGTTGTTGTCGTAGATACTGCCCACGGACATCACCGCGCAGTCCTTGAAGCAATCGAGCGCATTAAGAAGTTTTCTTCCACCATCGAAATCATTGGTGGAAATGTGGCAACTCGCGCAGGTGCGCAGGCGCTCATCAATGCAGGAGCAGATGCAGTCAAGGTTGGCGTTGGCCCAGGATCTATCTGCACAACTCGCGTTGTTGCAGGTGTCGGGGTTCCACAAGTAACTGCAATCATGGAAGCTTCGAAGGCATGTAACAAGGCAGGCATTCCACTTATCGCAGATGGTGGACTTCAATATTCAGGTGACATCGTTAAGGCAATCGTTGCTGGCGCACATTCAGTAATGCTTGGTTCACTTCTTGCAGGTTGCGAAGAATCACCAGGAGAACTTGTTGAAATCGATGGCCGTAAATACAAGGCATATCGCGGAATGGGTTCACTTGGTGCGATGCAATCTCGCGGAGAAAAGAAGTCATACTCCAAGGATCGTTACATGCAAGACGATGTACTTTCCGAAGACAAACTTGTACCCGAAGGAATTGAAGGCAAGGTTGCATACCGCGGACCTGTTGCCGATGTTGTTCACCAACTTGTTGGCGGACTCCGCAGCGGAATGGGATATGCAGGAGCCCCCGATATCGAAACTCTGCGCCGCGAAGGTCGCTTGATTCAAATTACTGCAGCTGGCTTACAGGAGAGCCACCCACATGATGTTCTGCATGTGGCCGATGCCCCTAACTACAGCAAGAAGAAATAACTATGGATTACGAAATCGCACCCGGAAAACGCGCCCGCCAGGCTTACTCATTCGACGATATCGCTATCGTCCCAAGCCGCCGTACTCGTACGCCTGAAGATGTCAGCACTTCTTGGCAGATCGATGCCTACAAGTTTGATCTCCCACTACTTGCCGCCCCTATGGACTCTGTAGTTTCTCCTGAAACAGCAATCGCTATCGGAAAGCTTGGCGGACTCGGCGTTCTTAACCTCGAAGGTCTATGGACTCGTTATGACGATCCTCGTATTCCGCTGGGCGAAATCGCATCGATGCCAGATAAGCATGCAACTCGTCGTATGCAAGAAATTTATGCAGCACCAATTCGCCCAGAGCTGATCAAAGAGCGCATCAAGCAGATTCGCGATTCTGGCGTCACAGTTGCAGCCTCTCTTTCACCACAGCGCACAGCACAATTGCATAAAGCTGTAATCGATGCAGGCGTAGACATTTTCGTAATTCGCGGAACAACAGTTTCAGCAGAACATGTTGCTGCAGAAAATGAAGCTCTCAACTTGAAGAAATTCATCTACGAACTCGATGTTCCTGTCATCGTCGGAGGAGTAGCAACAACAACTGGCGCACTTCACTTGATGCGCGCAGGCGCTGCCGGTGTTCTCGTCGGCTTTGGTGGCGGAGCAGCGCACACCACACAGACTGTTCTTGGAATTCAGGTACCGATGGCAACTGCAGTTGCAGATGTTGCTGCAGCACGCCGTGAATACCTCGATGAATCAGGTGGACGTTATGTTCACGTCATTGCAGATGGATCAATCGGAAAGTCTGGCGATATCGCAAAGGCAATCGCATGCGGCGCCGACGCTGTCATGATGGGTTCAGCGCTTGCAAAGGCAGTTGAATCTCCAGGACTTGGATGGCACTGGGGCTCTGAGGCTTATCACCAAGATGTTCCACGCGGTCAGCGCGTAAACGTTGGAACCGTCGGCACTCTTGAAGAAGTACTCAACGGCCCATCACATACATCTGATGGCTCAATGAACTTATTCGGCGCACTACGTCGTGCAATGGCTACCTGCGGATACTCAGATGTGAAGTCATTCCAGCGCGTAGAAATCATTATGCAGCATGGCCGATAAGCACGGCGTTCTAGTCGTCGATTTCGGCGCACAGTATGCACAGCTCATTGCCCGTCGCGTTCGCGAAGCCAATGTCTTCTCTGAAATCGTTCCATCTTCAATTACTGCAACTGAAGTAACTGCAAAGAACCCCGAAGCAATTATTTTGTCAGGTGGACCTTCATCGGTCTATGCAGAGCAAGCACCAAAAGTAGATCCTGCAATTTTTGCTCTCGGTATTCCTGTCTTTGGTATCTGTTATGGATTTCAGACAATGGCCGCAGCCCTTGCTGGCGTTGTTGCACAGACTGGTAAATCAGAATTCGGTCGCACAC
>CAZAET010000103.1:0-4001 GCA_964484215.1 uncultured Candidatus Planktophila sp.
GCTCTTCGATCCAAGCTGCTGCAGGAGTTACTGGAACCAAATCTGGATCTGGGAAATATCGGTAATCCTCAGCCTGCTCCTTTGAGCGACCTGAACGAGTAAGCCCAGTATCTTCTTGGAAGTGACGAGTCTCTTGCTTCACTTTCTTGCCTTCATTGAGAAGCTCAGCATGGCGAATCATTTCACCGCGAATAGCGCGCTCGACTGAACGAAGAGAGTTTACGTTCTTAGTTTCAGAACGTGTACCCAATACATCAGACCCGATTGGTTTAAGGGAAACGTTGGCATCGCAACGAAGTGAGCCTTGTTCCATCTTTACATCGGAAACCTTGAGGCCGCGCAAGATGTCGCGTAGTTCTGCAACGTATGCCTTTGCTACTTCTGGGGCGTACTTACCAGTGCCGGGAACAATCTTGGTAACGATTTCAACCAAGGGAATCCCTGCACGGTTGTAATCGAGCAATGAGTAATCAGCGCCGTGGATTCGACCGGTTGCTCCACCAACGTGAAGTGACTTTCCGGTGTCTTCTTCCATATGTACGCGTTCGATTTCAATGCGGAACTGCTTTGGGCCTTCTTCTGTATCGATTTCAACATCAACATAACCATCGAAACAGATTGGCTCGTCGTACTGTGAAATCTGGAAGTTCTTTGGCATATCTGGATAGAAGTAATTCTTACGAGCAAACCGGCTGTAAGGAGCAATCTTGCAGTTAAGCGCAAGGCCAATCAGAATCGTTGATTCGATCGCTTTTTCGTTAACAACAGGAAGTGCGCCCGGAAGTGCCAAGCAGACAGGACATGTTTGAGTGTTAGGAGCTGCACCGAATTCTGTGGCACAAGAGCAGAACATCTTGCTGTTGGTATTGAGCTCGACGTGAACTTCAAGACCTAATACAGGATCCCACTTAGCAATTACTTCGTCATATGTTGGAAGAGCCATTACTTCGCTCCCTTCAACTCGGGTGCTTTAGAAAGAATTGGTGCGCCCCACTTTGAAAGAAGTGCTGCTTCAAGTGCTGCACCGCACTTGTACAAACGCTGATCCTGCATTGCAGGAGCCATGATCTGGAAACCAACTGGCAAGTTATCTTCATCTGCAAGACCTGCAGGAAGTGACATTCCACAGATACCTGCAAGGTTTACCGGAATAGTTGCAACATCGCCTAAGTACATAGCCATCGGGTCATCGACCTTCTCGCCAATCTTGTACGCAGTCGTGGGAGCTGTTGGTGAAACCAGAACATCTGCCTTAGTGAATGCCTTTGCGTAATCTTGAATAATCAAGGTACGAATCTTCTGCGCGCTGCCGTAATAAGCATCGTAATAACCCGAAGAGAGAGCGTATGTGCCAAGGATGATGCGGCGCTTTACTTCACGGCCGAAACCAGCGTCGCGAGTAGCGCTCATTACTGCTTCAGCAGAAGCCCCATCGACATCGCCAGCGCGAAGGCCGTAACGCATTGCATCAAAGCGTGCGAGGTTAGAAGAGCATTCTGATGGTGCGATTAAGTAATAAGCAGCGAGTGCGTATTCAAAGCTTGGGCAATCTACTTCAACGATTTCTGCGCCAAGGGAAGCAAGTACCTGGAGTGATTCATCAAAGCGTGTCTGCACGCCCTTCTGATAACCCTCGCCTTGCAACTGCTTGATAACGCCAATCTTCATTCCCTTTACATCACCGCTCTTTGCAGCGTTTACAACTGCAGGAACAGGAGCATTAATGCTTGTTGCATCCTTTGCATCATGGCCTGCCATAACTTCGTGAAGGAGCGCAGTATCCAAAACTGTACGACCGAAAGGACCTGCCTGATCAAGACTTGATGAGTATGCAATCAGACCAAAACGTGAAACTGCGCCATACGTTGGACGAACTCCAACGATTCCTGTCAGCGCTGCAGGTTGGCGGATAGATCCACCTGTATCCGAACCAATAGCAAGAGGTGCTTCATATGCAGAAACAGCTGCTGCTGATCCACCTGATGAACCGCCTGGTGTACGACTTAGATCCCACGGGTTAAATGTTGGGCCGTAACCTGAATTTTCAGTAGATGAACCCATTGCGAATTCATCCATATTTGTCTTACCCATGATGACAACGCCAGCATCTTTGAGTTTGCTAACAACAGTTGAGTCATATGGTGGACGCCATCCCTGCAGAATCTTTGAGCCTGCAGTTGTAAGAACGCCCTTCTGTGCAAGGACATCTTTGAGGGCAAGCGGAACACCTGCGATTGGAGAAAGTTTTTCCCCTTTGGCGCGACGCGCATCAACATCTTTTGCTTGAGCAAGTGCGCCTTCGGAGTCGACATGCAAGAAAGCTTTTACTTGGCCATCAACTTCAGCAACTCGGTCAAGATGTGCTTGTGTGAGTTCTACAGAAGTTGTCTCGCCCTTTGCAAGGGCAGCAGCCATTTGGGCAGCGGTCTGATGAATCATTCAGCTTCACCCAAAATCTGTGGAACACGGAAACGAGATTCTTCTTGTGCAGGAGCACCGGAGAGTGCATCTTCAGGTGACAGGCTTGGAAGAACCACATCGGGGCGTGCAATATTTTCGAGAGGCTGTGGATGCGAAGTCGCTTTCACACCAGATAGATCCATCTCTTGAACGCGAGCTACAGCATCGAGAATCATTCCAAATTGTGAAGAGAGTTCGACGAGTTCGGATTCGGTCATCTCAATGCGGGCAAGGCCTGCAAGCTTTGCGACATCATCGCGGGAGAGGCTGCTCATGGTCGCAGTCTATAAAAAGAGCTCTTTAAGAGCGAATCTGCCCGTCGCCTGTAACAATCCATGTGGTTGTTGTCATTGCCTCAAGGCCCATAGGTCCTCGTGCATGCAACTTCTGATTAGAGATTCCGATCTCGGCGCCGAAGCCCATCTGCTCTCCATCAGTAAAGCGAGTAGATGTATTGACCATCACTGCAGCGCAATCTGAGAGAGCAATAAAGCGTGCAGCGTTGGCCTTATTTTCAGTGACAATCGCTTCGGTGTGATTGGTCCCGTATTGAGCTATGTGATCTGCTGCAGCATCAACGGAATCAACTACAGCCACATTCATCTCGAGAACTCCGTATTCGGTAGACCAGTTCTCTTCAGTGGCAATCGTTGATGCAATCTTGAAGGTATCTGCCACCTTCTGCGCTGTGGCATCTGAGTGCAAGATAACGCCCGCATCGCTGAGAGCCTTGAGTGCCATTGGCAAGAATGTTGGAGCAATTGCTTTGTGAACCAATAAAGTTTCAGCGGCATTGCAGACACTTGGACGGTGAGTCTTTGAGTTGATTACGATGGGCAAAGCCTTTTCGATATCAGCAAACTCATCGACGTAAACATGGCAGACACCAGCGCCTGTTTCGATTGTTGGCACAGTTGCTTCATCAACGACCATGCGAATGAGCGCTGCGCTTCCACGTGGGATTACGAGGTCTACCTTGCCGCGTGCTGTGAGCAAAGCCTTTGTAGTTGCGCGATCTTCGGATGGAATCAATTGCAATACATCGGGTGAAATCTTGGTCTGTGAAAGCGCATCTCGCATGACGTTTACAAGAATCTCATTGCTATTGCGTGCCGTTGATGAACCGCGCAGCAGAGCAGCGTTTCCAGACATCAAGAGGATGACGGCAGCATCTACAGTCACGTTGGGACGTGCTTCATAGACCATTCCGATAACTCCGAATGGGACTGAGATTTGTTCAAGCTCAAGGCCATTAGGAAGAGTTGATTTACGAAGTGTTTGACCAAGTGGATCAGCAAGTGCTGCTACTTGGCGCGCTCCCCCAGCAATACCTTTGATGCGATCTGCAGTGAGAAGTAAGCGGTCTTGCATCTGTGGGTGCATATCTTCTGCGCGAGCGTTATTCATATCAATCTCGTTAGCTGCCAGAATTTCTGCGCTGCGAGATTCAATAGCTTGTGCAATCAATTCAAGTGTCGCCTTGCGTTCTGCACCTGTCGCAGTAGAAAGTGAGCGCGAAGCTTTGCGCGCTTTGAGCGCTA
>CAZAET010000104.1:0-3894 GCA_964484215.1 uncultured Candidatus Planktophila sp.
GTTCCAACCGTTACGGCAATTGGACCCGGTATCGCTGGTGCGGCAATCCATGAAATCGCACTACCACCGCCACCGCCTTGACCAGCAAGTTGTGGTCCAGCTGGTGTTGAACCACGCGTACCACCACCACCGCCACCACCACCTATTACAGTAACTTTTACAGATTTTATTGTTGCTGGTTTTGTCCATGTTGCTGGAGATGCATAAACATTAGTCACAGATGCGGCTGAGCCAGTATTAGCAGATGACACCCATGCTGAACCATTCCATGAAACAACATCGTTAGTAGCCGCGCCAGCAAGTTCTGTCATTGCCGCAGTTCCAGCACCAAGCAATAATCTGCCGCTGGTCACACTAGCTTTTCCTGTGCCGCCATTTGCTACTGGTGTTTGGTTATACAAACCAGCCGCCGCATTAAGCAAGCCGCTGGTGTTTACATTGTTTGCAAGTTGTGAAAGGTTAAACGCCTGTGTCATGCCGCCCCCGAGCCGTTGTAAGTTTGTTGAACAAGAACCGTTGTGTTATTAGTTGGTGTTGGTACAAGCGTATATGAGCCTGTTGCCGTTGTGTAATCTACTGCATGGTCATAGTAGCAACCATTGCCTGACAATTCAAAGTACAGCGGGTCGTAGGAATAGTTATATACCGATTGACCTGATACTGTAAATGTAGATACTGCTGTTGGCAACCCGTTGGGTACGCCTTGATTGTTGGGCGCAAATTGAATAATGGTTAAATTGCCTGTTGCAGTGCTTGGAAAATTATTAATAGTATTGCTAACTAAATCATAATCTTGGTCATTAACAATAGTGCCGTTCAGAAACAGCAATTCTGAGCCTGATATTAATTGATAGGTTGTCGGTGTGTAGCTTGATGCCGCAGTCAATGTTGCTGTAAATCTACTAAATGATGGGTAAGTAGAAGATGCCGCACGATACCGATAAACAGAATTGCCAGCCGTGGCTGTAAATGTTCCTGTAAATACAATTTGTTTGGTTGTGTAATTGATGCTGGAAACGGTATATTGAGTAGGCGTACCAGTGTTAGAAAAAGTCAGTTTGTCACCAGCGTTAATTAGTTGGTGCGGCAAATTGGTATAGGTCAAAGTGGTTGTGCCTGTACCACTGGAATACAGCAAACCAAGATTTTCATAAGTCGCTTGCACAGATACTGACCTAAAAGAAACGATTGCAACATATTCACCCACTACGCAAGCGGTGTTCATTGTGACCGTAGTGCTTGTCTCGGTGTATTCGGTTGTATCCAGCAAAATGCCATTGCGGTACACCAAATCTTGCCCTGTGATGTAGCCAGCTTGCCGTGCTGTGGGCGTGAATACAGTTTGCCCAGCCGTTGCAGAAAAATCTTCTGATGTGTAATAAAAACCGTCAGGTGGGATGATGCCAACCACACGACCATATATGTCAATGGTCAGCGTAGAAACTGAACTGCTGTAAGTGGATGGTCCACCAAAATCCAAAAATGGCGCAAGTGCACCAACAAGTGTGCCATCAGGATTATTTGCAATGGCAATCTGACCTGACCCAACGCTGGTTGTTCCTGTGCGGGTTAGTTGACCAGTGCGTATATCCAAGTCAATGTAATTTGTGCCATCAGGCAAAGCAGACCAAATTGAATTGTCAAATGTCGATGCTGGTACATAAGCCGCTGTACTTGCCGCATATTGTGCTGGTGCTGTTCCAAAACTGAATTTTCGACCAGTGCGATTGATGTAGCAAAGTTTGTTAACAGTGCCAAATGTTGGTTGCGCCAAATACCATGTGTAGTTCGATGCAACTGCGCTGTAAGTTGTTGATGTTGAGTTGTATAAGCCGTAATAATTTTTGCCTGTTGGTGATGATGAAATGCCTGTGCCTACTAAGTCATCACCATACGCAACAACTAGATATTGGTTTTCGTAAGTAAATGTCGTGGGTCGCCATTGAAATACTGCTGACGCTGTACTGAATGAACTTGAACCCAAACCGTTAACCATGCGGCTAAAAAAGTACCAATTGCCAGCGGCAATGTCTGCCAAAGTCACTGTTAGTAATGTGCTCGGGTTATATGGGTTGCCATCTGATTCAATGGCTGTTGTACCCGCAAACAAGCGTTGCGCGGTTGTCGGGTTTGAATATGCGGAATACCACAATTCAACATAGTCAACAATTCCGTCCGTAGATGTTGTGACATTGACAACAAAATACGGGTTTGCCGCGCTTGGATAATTTGCCGCAACTGCTGGTGCTGGTATTGTTCCAAAAGTCAATGGGTCAGGCAATCCAGTATTAGGCGATGGCGTAAATTGCGTGATGTTCTTGTCGTCAAATATTGTGCTGTTGTACTCAGTCAGCATCAGCGTAGCAGTTATTGTTCCATCACTGCCATAGTTTTCTGTTACTCTAGAAACGCGAAACAGCTTGGCACTGAATCCATAATTTGTGTTTGTCAAACTGACAATATCGCCAGCTTCTAATTGCAAACCAACATACCCAATGGTCAATTGAATTTGCAAGTCTTCACGACATGATTCAAGAAAACGGTTGGCAAGGTATTGCGCCCGTACATCATTGTTTACCAATGGCAAACTGATTGATTGTTTGTTAACTGGTTCATTCGGGTACAGCAACGCTGGGTTAAGCACAGCAAGGTTAAAAGTCGCCGTATTAAAACTGTCTTGCGCAGAGCCATCAGGAAATTTGACTTCTGCAATATTGAATGACGATGCAATATCTAAAGGCGTTACGCTTATTGCGCCAATGATATTGCTGTCATCTAAAGCCATTGCAACCGTGTAGGTTGGGCTTTGAACAATTACGCCCCATGTGCTTGTGATTTCGTTATAACGCAATAAACAATCACAGCTTGTTGCCATGTATTGCAAATTGGTCATGATGGGTTGTTGTGTATCTAACGCACCATCAAACCTAAATCTTGCTTGTGTCGCGCCAGCACTTGTGTATGTTGTATATGAAAATGATTGCGCACAATACACATTTAATGCAGTCAGGCTTGTTGTGTTTACATTAGCTGTGGGTACAGCCGCGCCGTAACGAGTAGATGTAAGGTAGTCAAGGAAACAGTCGCCCGGTGCAAAGCGTGAATTGGTAACTTGAAACCTTGTCTGTTGAATGCCCGTCAAGTTTGCGCTTTGTGAATACCTGATTTTGATAATAACAAACGCGCAATTTGTCATTAACTTACTGCTGTCCCATTTGTACACCAAACTGGTGTTGCCCATGACTTGTGGTCCATATGCAAAGAACGGGCTATTGGTTGGGTTGGTAGAACCATTACGATAAAAATAAAATTCTAATTTACCGTTCACTGATGTGTCAGATACGCCAGTAGATTCATCTAGCAAAGATGCAACTGTGTAGCCATTGCCTTGGAAAACTACACGCTTGCCGCCCCAATATGCGTTACCAAATGTGATTGTGTCAGGTGTGCCGCCTGTTTCTGTATTGGTCACTTCACACAAAGCCATGCAGTAATACAGGTTTTGGCTGTCGCTGGTAATAGACAAATCAGTAACGATGCCGCCAACATAAGCAGAGCCGTAAATAACGGGTAGTTTGTTGTCACCCGCTGGTGGCACTTGCGCACGGCTTCCGGGGTTGATTTGGTCACCCAGTGTGCTGTTGTTGTTTGATGCTGGTGTAAATTGTTTTGCAATAATTGCCGATGCCACCATATTGATGGCAAATGCCGCCGCAGTAGCGGCATAGCCTGTTAACCCTAAAGATGCAACAATTATTGAACCGGGCATAGTTATTTAATCCAAGTTTCTTCCAGCTTTTCAAAGCCAAACCTGTCATACGACAAGTCGGGACTGTTGGTCATTTTACTAAGACTAAAAAAATGGATGCGCTTTTCTTGCTTCCATTCTTCGCA
>CAZAET010000105.1:0-3884 GCA_964484215.1 uncultured Candidatus Planktophila sp.
CGCTAACAAGGCAGATACACGTCCTGCTGAAGTGCCATTGATAGATAAGGCTGCTCTTCTATCGCTGACTCCCCCAGAGCTCGTTGTGCTCGTTGGCGGTCTGCGCGTACTTGGCGCTAACTACGATGGATCAAAGACTGGTGTCTTGACCCATAAGAAGGATGTTCTTAGCACCGACTTCTTTATCAACGTCCTCGATATTAAGTATCAGTGGGCTCCAAAGGCTGGCGATACCAACCTCTTTGAGGCGCACGATCGCAAGACCGGAAAAGTAAAGTGGAGCGCTACCCGCGCTGACTTGGTCATCGGATCAAACTCAGAGCTGCGCGCACTTGCTGAGGTCTATGCAAGCAACGATGCAGAGAAGAAGTTTGTTGAAGACTTTATCGCTGCATGGAACAAGGTTATGAACCTTGACCGCTTCGATATCAGCGCCAAGAAGAAAAAGTAGTACTACTTCACACTCAACAGATCGATGAGTTGAGCCTCAGTTAAGAGGTTCGCTCGTCGATCTGTTGTATTTGTGGGCACATAATGGAAAGCAGCAGTTACTTGATCAACAGGAACTCCCTGCAACTTCGCCCACGCTAGACGATAGACCGCAAGCTGCACAGCAGATGATTCACCCAAGACCTTAGAACCAGTCTTCCAATCCACAACTTCGAAACCAGTATCAGTCTTATAGACAGCGTCGATACGACCACGAACAAGAATTCCGGCAATCACTGTTTCAAATGGAACTTCGACCGCATGTGGTTGTAGTGAAGCCCAACTTGATGCTAGCCATTTGGCTTTGAGATCTTCAAGTTTCTGATCTTCTTCAAATGGAGTTAGCAGATCAAAATCTTCGTCATCAAATAGCGTCTTGGCATTGAAGTGGTTTTCAATCCAGAGGTGGAACGCGGTTCCGCGATGTGAATATTCATCCATTGCGCGCGGCATCGGGCGGCGAATTGTGCGAGCAAGTTCAGACGGATCATGGTGCAGTGCAATCAAAGTTGATGTAGAAAGTCGGGCGGGCAGAGCGACATCGAGAGCGCCAGCTTTATACTCGTTAAATTCGGCGATGATTGCCTGCGCATCTTCAACTAATCCACGCATATCTTCACTTGTTGGCATTGCAAGGTCGAGCGGTGCTGAGGATTCAACCAAAGCCACAGTGCGATTGAATTCTGCGCGACGATTGCCAAGAGGATCGCGTGGCCAGACAGCTGTAATCTCAATATCTTTTGCAGGATTTCGGTCTGTGCTGGCAGGGGCCTCAGGGGCTGAAAGCACTGTTCCTACTGCACTTGCGACCTCAACGACCTTTTCATATAAGACCGATGGAGCCACCGGCTTTGCGCCATCGCGCCAGAATGATGTGGAACAGAAGAGATGGGTGCGCGCACGAGTCATTGCAACGTAACCAAGTCGAATCTCTTCACGCATCTTAAAGTCAACGCACTCTTGAGCAAAGGCATCGATTGCCTTCTTAGCCGCTGCATTTGTCGTTGCTGAGTTCCAAGAAAATACCGGCAAGATATCGGCATCGCCTCGCAAGGCAAATGGAATATGGCGTTCGTTGGTGATCCAGTTATCAGGATCAGATGTATTTGCACCTGGGAAAGTTCCTTCAGCAAGTCCTGGGACTGCAACAACATCCCACTCGGCGCCCTTTGCCATATGGATGGTGAGAATTTGGACCACAGATGCATCGACATCGGGAGCACCGGCCTTAAGGCCACCTTCTTCTTCGCTGGCAACATCAAGCCACTGTAAGAATGCTGAGAGAGTTCCACCGCTACGAGCAAACTTTGCTGCTTCATCCATAAAACGATCAAGATGACGACGGCCATGGGTTCCACCATCGCGCAACATAACTTCTGTTTCAAGGTTGAGATAACGCTCGATATCAACGATGAGGTCTGTAATAGGAGCGGAAGCGCGTGAACGCAAGCGGCGCAAATCAGAGGCGAAGGTAGCCAGACGCTCGTATCCAGCGCTGCTGAACTTAGATTTATCGCAGCGTTCGATTTCATCGAGTGCATCAATGACGCTTCCGATAAATTGATCATCAGCTTCTGCTGATTGCGGATTACCAGCAACAATATTCTTCACAATGCTGCGGCTATCAGCAGATAAAGATTCTGAGCGTGATCGAGCAAAACGACCAAGGGCTGCAATATCGCGAGGGCCTAAGTTGATGCGCGGGCCAGTCAGATGACGCATCAGTGATGCACCTGCATCAGGATTGTTGATCACCTTAAGCATCGCAACTAAATCTGCGACCTCAGGAACGTGGACAAGTCCGCCTAAACCAAGGACTTCAGAGGGTATGCCGGCTTCGGCCAACGCTTCTTGGATCAGTGCAATCTGCGCGCGTTTACGTACAAGGACTGCAAAAGTCTTTGGAACCTTAGCGCCGGCCTTGGTGCGCTCGGGGTTATTCCAGAGTGGGGCAAAGTATTCAGCGATTGCACTTGCTTCACCTTCAAGGTTTTCAAAGATGCCGCAAGTGAGATTTCCTTTTCCGGCACCCTTACGTGGTTTGAGCGCTGCAACGGTGATGCCTTCATCTTTACGGACATCGGCTGAGATTTCATTGGCAAGAGTAAGTATGGACTCATCATTGCGATAGGTAGTCAGAAGTTCGTAAACATCTTTGCCAGTAGACCCTGCAGCCTTTGGAAAGTTTGCATTGAATGCACTGATGGTTCCTGATGATGCACCGCGCCATGTGTAGATAGATTGGCAAGGATCTCCGACTGCGGTAACCGGATGTCCCTGGCCAAAGAGCGCCGAGAGTAAACGCACCTGTGATTGCGAAGTATCTTGATACTCATCAAGCAAGACAATTGGGTATTTAGCTCGCTCAAGAATTCCGACGTCCGGGAAGTTGACTGCGATATCTGCAGCAAGTGCAATCTGATCATCGAATGAGAGTTCGCCAGATTGGCGACGAGCTTCAAGGAATGCCTCCATCATCGGAAGCATCGCGATGCGCTGATTGAGAACCTTAGCAACCTTGCGAGTTTCATCATTTGTCTGACCGGTCATCGCAATAACTTCTTGCAATAACTTTTCATCAGCTTCGCGGATTTGAGCCACAGTAACGCGATGTTCAAGGACCATTGAAGTAAGGCCCAATAAATCCTTTACGACAGTGCTTGCTGCATCTGTGGTTGCAAAGGTGCCGTCATCCCATTCGCGCACCAACTTATTGGCGCTCATCCATAAAGCTGCTTCACCGAGTGGCTGAACATCGGCATCGATGCCGTAGCGGATGGCATGTTCGCTCAAGAGACGACCTGCATAAGAGTGATAGGTGGTTACGGCCGTATCGAGGCTGCTGAAAGTACGCGGAATACCTTGCTTATCTTGCGCCTGCTGGAACTGGCGAAGGCGCTTTCGGATACGGGTATTGAGTTCGCCGGCAGCTTTACGAGTAAAGGTAAGTCCAAGGATTTGATCAGGACGAGCGATTTCATTGGCAACTAAATAGACAACGCGAGCTGCCATCGTTTCAGTCTTACCTGAACCAGCACCTGCGATGACAACGGCAGGTTCGAGTGGATTATCGTAAATCGAGATGATGGGACGTTGCTCATCAGATGGAAGGTGAAAGGTGGGGTCAATCGAGATAATCATCTCGGCGACTTTGTCAGGTGAGTATTTCTCAATCATTGATGCACCGCCTTACCTTCGAGGTAGAGCGGACAAGATGGCTTCACCTTGCACTGCTTGCACATATCGTTCTTGCGTGCGGTAAATGTTGCACCACCCATACCAACTGCAATCTCTTCAAGGATGGCGGTAGTTGCTTCAACATCAACGAGCGCATCTTGTTCGCGGGTGCTGTAACTCTTGTTCTTACTTGCTAGATAGACAAGTTGCGCACCTGA
>CAZAET010000106.1:0-3838 GCA_964484215.1 uncultured Candidatus Planktophila sp.
TGCAGATTTAGTAACTGGCCAACATCGATTTAAGTTATTTATCTATGGGCCAACGAATGCGTTACTGGTCTCTGCCTCTCGTGAGAATAAGCAAGCAGGATTGGGTGGGGGCTCCATCGAGCGTGGCAGACCAATCTATGTAGCAGATGTTGATTTAGAACCGCAAGCAAGCGAGTCACTACTAGCCAACTTCGCTGGGGGCGAAGGTAAAATTTCATTTGTTGACCAGCCGCTGGTGATTCCAACGCAACTTTCCATTAAGGGCGGGTGTTAAGAGTGAATCGCAAAAGCTCAAAGAGAAAGATCATCATGACGGTATCAACCGTTCTGTTATCGCTTCTCTTTGCACAATTGCCAAATACTTCAGCTCCAGCTGCTGTCTATTGCATTGGTCCTGCCGCATATCCACCAGACCTGCCCGATTGTTTAGATCCTGTTGCCGAAGCTCAGAAGGCTGCGCAGAAGCAGGCAGATGAAGCTGCTGCTGCCGCTGCTGCGGCTGCAGAGAAGGCACGTAAAGATAAAGAAGAGCAAGATGCAATCGCTGCATCGGTTGCTGCCGCAAAATCGCAAGCCGAATTTGCAGCCGCTGCTGCTGCGGCGAAGGCAGCGGCAGATAAGGCAGCACAGGCAAAACTCGATGCTGAAAAAGCTGCGGAAGATGCCAAGAAGGCAGAAGAAGCAAAAAAGGCTGAGATTGCCGCAGCAAAAGTGAAGGCAGATGCGGCTGCGGCAAAGTTAATTGCTGAGCAAGCAGCTGCTGCAGAGGCAATCCGAGCTGCTCAGGCTGCTGCCGCTGCTCAGGCTGCAGAAGTGCAACGTCAAAATGATTTAGCCGCTGCTGCTCTTCGTGAATATCAAGCCAAGCAAGCTGCGTTGCAAGCTGAAATTGATGCCAAAAATGCAGCTGCCGCAAAAGCTCAAGAAGAAGCAAATGCCAAGAAAGCAGCAGATGATGCAGCAAAGGCTGCAAAGGCTGCAGCAGATGCCGCAGCTACAGCAGCGGCTAATGCCGCCGTCGCTGCTGCAACGAAAGCTTCCGCATCAGCCAACACGACAGCCGACGCACTCGCTGCATATCAAGCAGCCGGTGGAACGTTATTGAGAACTAACAATTTCATTCCGGCTGAAGGAAGTGAAGAGTTGCTACCCGAAATTCCTGGTGCAAAGTACGCGCTTTCACTCTCTGATCTTCGAAGTGCATATCTGACTGCAAAAGCTCAGAGTGATGCCGATGCAGCAGCTAAGGCAACAGCCGATGCAGCAGCAAAGAAGGCAGCGGACGACAAAGCAGCTGCTGATGCAGCAGCAAAGAAGGCAGCGGACGACAAAGCAGCTGCTGATGCAGCTAAAGCCGCGGCTGACGCTGAGAAAGCTGCTGCAGATGCAGCAGCGGCGGCGGCGCTCAAAATTGCCCAAGATGCAGCAGATGCAGCAGCACGAGCGGCTGCTGAGAAAGCTCGACTCGATGCCGCAGCTGTAAAGGCTGCACAAGATAAATTAAAATTAGAAAATGATGCCAAGGCTGCAGCAGCAGAATATGCAGCTCGTCAGGCAGAACTTTTGGCTGTCGCGGCAGCAAAGGCTGCAGCTGATGCGGCATCTGCGGCAGCTGCTGCTCGTTCGACTGCTTTGGCATCTGCAGCACAAACACTTGAAAATGTAGCAAGTTCATCGGGCGATTCCGCCGCAGCTGCAGCAGCAGCACTAAGCTCATTACAAGAAGCAAATAAACAATCTGATGCTGGATCACAAGCTGCTGCACAAGCCCAAGCTGCAGCCGATGCCGCTCAACGGTTGGCAGAGAAGGCGGCAGCCGATGCAGCCGCGGCGATTGCGGCAGCAGCAAAGGCGGCAGCCGATGCAGCGGCAGCAGCAAAGGCGGCTGCAGATGCAGCGGCAGCGCGAGCAGCGGCTGAAGCTGCCGGAAAACCAAAACCAATGTCTGATAAGGAATATTCACTTCTCGTTGCTGCAGCAAAGAAAGAAGCTGAAGATGCTGCGGTAAAGAAGGCGGCAGAAGATAAGGCAAAAGCTGAAGCTATCGAGGCAGCCAAGAAGGAAGAGGAAGCAAAGAAAGCGGCAGACGATCCTAATCAAGCTGCAATAGATGCAGCCAAGAAGAAGGCAGAAGATGCAAAGGCAGAAGCTGATCGCTTAGCAGCAAAGGCAGATGCTGAAATCGCTGCCGCTGATGCAAAGGCTGCAGCTGCAATTGAGGCAGCTAAGGCCAAGGCGCAGAGCATTATTGATCAAATTAAAGAGAACCTCAGCAAAGTGGCTGCCTCGGCATCCTCTGCAGCAGAAAAATTCCGCAAGAAAGCAGCAAGTTCTACAGAGAAAGCTGATGCCGCAACTCAAATTCTTGATGATGCAAAGGCAAAGGCAACACGAGCTGCCGAGATAGCAGCGGCCGTCGCCACTGATTTAAAGACAACTTCTAACCAAGTTGTGCAATACAAGGAGAAAATTCAGAATCAGGTTGAAACTGAGAAAAAGATAGCAACAGAAATCAAGCAAACTGAAGTTGAAATTCAGCAAGCTATCAAGAGCTATGAGCAGATTCGCGTTGACATCAGTAGCTATGTTGCAACATATAACGATGCTAAGCGTGCTGCCGACGAGGCGGCAAAGATCGCAAATGAGAAAGAGGCTGCGGCTGCTCGTAGCAAAGTTGTTGCTGATAATGCACTTGAGGCATACCGAATGGCAGCTGGTGGAAAGAATGTCATCAGCACTGAAAAGCCATTTACATCGGCAACTGCGGATGTGGGCGAAAATCTCCAAACATCGATTAGCGCCTCAGATCTAGCAAAACTCAAGAAGATTGCTGATGAAGCGTTAGCTCGATATAACGCTGATAAGAAGGCAGCAGAGAGCGCAAAGAGAAGCGCTGAGAAATTTATCGTGGCATTTGAGAAGGTAAAGGCGAATCTCGAAGCAAAGGTGGCCGCCGGAAAATCTATCCAGATCAAGATTCAAGATATGCAAGATTCCTTAAATGCTAGCCGCAACAAACTCGCTCAAGTTCGCACTGAAAAAAATGATCTCTTTGAGAAATTGCGTTCAACTCAAGCAAAAGTGGCTGAGACTCAAAACAAACTAACTCTGGCACAGGTAGAGGCGCAGAAAGCAAAAGTTGCAGCCGAAAAGGCAGCTCTTACTGTGAAGAAGCATCAGAATGATGCTGATAATGCCAATACGGTGGCAGATGCAAATGACGTAGCCGTGCAAGCAGCCAAGGATGCGGCTATCGACATTGAGGCATCTAGTAATTCCATTGACAAGATAGTTTCATCTCAAGTAGCCGATAGTGCGGTGAAATCCCTTCCCATGATTCTGGGTGCAGTTGGCCTTGTTGTGGCCGCAGCGCTCGTGAGCATGTATGCCATTCGCAGAGCTCGCCGCCGCGGTTTACAGAGCTCTAATACTGTCATTGAAAATCCAGTGGAATTGGAATTTGATTTCGACAGAATCCTGGCTGAAATTCGGGCATCTGAAAGAGTGAGCAAACCTAAAGTGAGCGCTGCTCCTCGTGCGCAAGCTAAGAAGGCAACAGTGAGAAAAGCTGCAAAGAAGCCTAAGGCGCGCTGATTACGATTTATTAAATTTCGGTAAATGTAAATCGAATTGAATGGAAATCACACGAGTGAGAATTACGACCCCTCCACCAACTATGGCGCAGGTATTTTGGCCAAAACTAAATTGGTGAAGAACTACAAAGGTGATTGCGCCCATCATGGTGCAGGTTCCAATAGTTTCGCGGTGCAGCAATACTGGCTCAAGCTGGCAGAGAACATCACGTAAAAGCCCGCCAGTTACTGCTGTGATCACTCCA
>CAZAET010000107.1:0-3820 GCA_964484215.1 uncultured Candidatus Planktophila sp.
AAAAGTGCGTTGATGAGGCCATCACCTTCGGAGCACGCTGGAAGATCCGCCACATAAGCGGGGTAGAACCAGCCGGATGTAAGTAATAAAGAGGTATCTCCAGCATCACGGCTGAAGCTACAAGGCGGGTGGTACCGCGAAATCGCCAGATTTCGTCCCTCCAGAAGTTCTTAACTTCTTGGAGGATTTTTTATGTCATCACCATTTCGCGCAATCCCAGCAGCGATCGACCTTCCAGCAATGGAACACTCGATTCTAGATTTCTGGCGCGAGAATGAGATTTTCCAGAAGAGCATGCAATCACGTGCCAATGGAACTCCATGGACTTTTTATGAAGGCCCTCCTACAGCTAACGGAATGCCGGGCACGCACCACATTGAGGCGCGCGTATTTAAAGATGTCTTTCCTCGTTATCAAACGATGAAGGGGAAGTACGTCACTCGTAAAGCTGGATGGGATTGTCACGGACTCCCTGTAGAAATTGCCGTTGAGAAAGAGTTAGGTTTTTCCGGCAAGGGCGATATTGAAAAGTTTGGAATCGCTCCCTTCAACGATAAGTGTCGTGAATCAGTAACTCGACACGTTGATGCATTTACCACCATGACAGAGCGAATGGGCTTCTGGGTTGATTTCGATCAGGCGTACTGGACCATGGCTCCTGAATATGTCGAGAGCGTCTGGTGGAGCCTGAAAGAGATTTGGAAGAAAGGTCTTCTTGTACAAGACCATCGCGTTGCACCATATTGCCCTCGTTGCGGAACAGGACTTTCTGATCACGAACTTTCGCAAGGCTATGAAACAGTTACCGACCCCTCAGTCTTCGTTCGCTTTCCCGCAACATCAGGAGAGCTCGCAGACCTTGGCGCATCTTTCTTAGTATGGACAACAACTCCATGGACACTTGTCTCAAATACGGCTGTCGCAGTTCACCCAGATGTTGATTATGTAGTGGTGAAGGCAACTGTTGAAGAGGTAAGTGAAATCCTCGTTGTTGCGCAGCCCCTTCTTTCCAAGGTCGCCGGAGAGCACGAAATCCTAAAGACAATTAAGGGTAAGGATTTAGAGCGCACTACCTATAAGCGCCCATTTGATTACCTTGAAATTCCTGATTCACATTTCATTGTCTTGGCTACCTATGTCACTACTGAAGATGGAACAGGGCTTGTTCACCAATCCCCTGCATTCGGCGCAGATGATCTGCAGGTTTGTCGCACTTATGGATTACCTGTTGTGAATCCGATTGCACCCGATGGAACGTTTCTAGCAGATGTGCCAATCGTTGGTGGAATGTTCTTTAAGGAAGCCGATAAGCCACTCGTGAAAGAACTAAAGGCAAGCGGCGTGCTTTATAAACATCAACCATATGAGCACGAATACCCACACTGCTGGCGTTGCCACACTGCTCTGATCTACTACGCGCAACCATCTTGGTATATCCGCACTACTTCAATTAAAGATGAATTAATCCGTGAAAATCAGAAGACTGATTGGCATCCAGAAACAATTAAGACCGGTCGCTATGGCGATTGGCTCACAAACAATATTGACTGGGCGCTTTCGCGAAATCGTTATTGGGGCACTCCCCTTCCGATCTGGCGTTGCGAGAATAAGCATGAAGTCTGTGTTGATTCACTGAAAGAGCTAGGCGCCCTTTCGGGACAAGAGCTCAGTGCAATGGACCCACATCGTCCATTCGTTGATGACATCACCTTTGCATGTGCCGAATGTTCGGCGACTATGAACCGCGTTCCTGAAGTTATCGACTGCTGGTATGACTCAGGTGCGATGCCATTTGCTCAGTGGGGATATCCGCATAAAGAAGGTTCAGTAGAGAAGTTCAAGGCTGCGTACCCAGCTGACTTTATCTGTGAAGCAATTGATCAGACTCGTGGATGGTTCTACACATTGATGGCAATTGGAACTTTGGTCTTCGATGAAAGTTCTTACAAGAGCGTTCTCTGCCTTGGCCATATCTTGGATAAAGATGGTCGCAAGATGAGTAAGCACCTCGGCAATGTTCTTGAACCTATTTCCCTTATGGATCAACACGGTGCAGATGCCGTTCGTTGGTACATGTTGGCAGCAGGATCGCCATGGTCTGCACGTCGCGTTGGCCACGATGCAATCTCTGATGTTGTTCGAAAGACCCTACTTACCTACTGGAACACGATTTCCTTCCATGCTCTCTATGCAGAAGCCTCTAAGTTTGAACTTTCGCAGAGCCCAGCTTTGAGCGAGCGTTCCATGATGGATCAATGGATCATCAGTGAACTCAATGCGCTGATTGTTGAAGTCGATAAGGCATATAACGACTTCGATTCGCAGGCTGCCGGTCGCGTTCTTGCTCGCTTCATCGACGATCTATCAAATTGGTATGTACGTCGCTCACGCCGACGTTTCTGGGATGGCGATGTTGCAGCTCTTGCGACTTTGCATGAGTGCCTTACAACCGTGACTCAGCTATTGGCACCGATGGTTCCATTTATCGCAGAACACACATGGCAGGTATTGGTTCGCCCAGCGGATTCAAGTGCAGTTGCTTCAGTTCATCTAACTGACTTCCCTGTTGCAGATTCATCTCTCATTAACGCTGCACTGAACGAGCAGGTTGCCATGACTCGACGCGTTGTCGAGTTAGGTCGATCTGCACGCGCAGAATCAGCAATCAAGATTCGCCAACCACTTCAGCGCGCACTTATCTCGGCGCAAGGATGGGCTTCCCTTCCAGAAGATATGAAGGCTCAGATTTCTGATGAACTCAATGTGATCGAGCTTGAAGATATCGCCAACGCTGACGGAGATTTAGTGGATATCTCAGTGAAGGCAAACTTCAAATCTCTCGGCGCTAAATACGGCAAGGCTGTTCAAGATGTTGCAAAGTTAGTTGCTGCAGCTGATGCAACCGCTCTTGTAAAAGGTCTGCGCTCTACCGGATCAGCCACATTGGGTGATTTCGCCATTGATATCGATGACTTAGTTGTCACCGAGGTCCCAAAGAGCGGCTGGATGGTGGCAAGTCATGACGGCGAGAGCGTGGCTCTCGATCTGGCTCTATCTCCAGAGCTGATCGCTTCAGGAAATGTTCGTGAAGTCATCCGCCTAATTCAAGAGCGTCGCAAGAGCGATGGCTTTGATATTTCAGATCGCATTTCTGTGCGCTGGAGCGCTCCTGCGGAATTAGCTGATGTGATTGCAAACCATGCTGCTCATATCTCCGATGAAGTGCTGGCGCTCTCGTTCGAATTTGACGCAGCAGTTGTTGCTGGAGATAACGAATTAAGCGTTGGAGTAATTCTCGCGAAAGCGTAGGAAGCTAGAGAATTATTTTGATTGCGGTCTGAGCAAAATTGACTGCAATAAGCAACACGATGAACGAGAGATCAATCGCTACGCCACCAAGGCGAAGTGGTGGAACGAAGCGCTGCACAAATCTCATTGGGCGATCGGTGATTGAGTAAATCACTTCGAAGATTGCAAGGAAGAATGCGTTGGGGCGCCAGTTGCGCGCAAACATTCGAACATAATCAATAATGATGCGTGCGAAGAGCGCTAACTTAAAAAGTCCAAGAAGCTGTACAAGAAGCGATGAGAGCATGCGTATTAGCTCTGGTTAAAGAAGGAAGCTTGTGCAGCTGTCTTATCTTCATTGCTCACGCTGACATTTGCTGGCGAGAGAAGGAAGACCTTAAGGCTGATGCGCTCGATGCGTCCGTGAAGTCCGAAGACGAGACCGCTTGCGAAGTCGACTAGACGCTTGCGCTCTGACTCTTCCATATCATCGAGATTGATGATGACAGGATTACCTTCACGGTAATACTCG
>CAZAET010000108.1:0-3761 GCA_964484215.1 uncultured Candidatus Planktophila sp.
GATATTTACCGTTGACATTCACATGCCCGATTTCGCCGGCATAACCTTCAGCAGATCGAATTTCTCTGTCAATAATCAATGCTGCAGCGATTCCGGTACCGACAGGGATAAAGATTGCATTGCGCGCACCTTTTGCAGCGCCGCTGCGAAGTTCAGCAACTGCTGCAGTGCGCACATCGTGGCCAAAAGCGACAGGAATATTGATTGCTGCTTGAAGCAGGTCGCGAATAGGAAGGTTCTTCCACTGCAGATTGCCTGACCAACGAGAAGTTCCAGCAGGCTCATCGAGGGCGCCTGGTACTGCTAATCCGACTGCTTCGATCTTTTGTGTAGCACCGAATTCAGCGACGATTGCAGCAATTGCTTTTACTGTTTCTGCGCCAATGGAATCTGCTTTAGGAGTGGGCGCAGTTATTGTTGCGATAACGTTGAAATCAGAGTCGACAAGAGCGCTCTTGATCTCGGTTCCGCCTACATCTACTGCGACTACATAGCTCACAGAGATGAGTGTAATTACTTATCGAGAATGATGGAGCGTGCTAGACCGCGTGGATTATCAGCATCTACGCCACGCTTCTTAGCGATAGCGATTGCTACGCGCTGAGCACGGATGAGATGAGCCATTGGGTCGAGTTTGCTTGATTCAAAGAGTGCGCCTGTTGATTTGATATCGCGCACCAAGTCAGCAGGAATATCGCCAAATGCCCAGACAGCGCGGCCTGGTTGTGAAATCGAGAGAGGACCGTGGCGGTAATCAAGTGCTGGGTATGCCTCAGCCCAGAATTGTGAAGATTCGCGAGTCTTGAGCGCTGCTTCGTGTGCAAGACCGATTGTCCATCCGCGACCAAGGAAGCTGATCTGTTCAACTTCAACGAGATCAGAGATATCGCTCGCGAGTGCTTCTTCAGCGTCCTTCACGATTGAATTAAGATCAAAGCCAAGGTGGGCGCGAAGCAGACCGAGGGCCGCAGTTGCCCAACGAGTTTGTAGAACTGATTCTTCATCAGCGAAATCCATAATGATTGTTTCTGTCGCGCGATCTTCAACAGGAGAGTTGTGAATCGCTGTAAGAATGACAGAAGGAGTCTTTACTTTGCCAAGAAGCTCAACAATTTCAGTAGTTGTTCCAGAGCGAGAGATTGAGACGATGCGGTCGTACTTGCGCTCGTAGTTAAATTCAGAGCCGGCATAGACATCGGTCTCGCCGTGGCCTGCAGCCTCACGCAATGAGGCATATGCCATCGACATGAACCAAGAGCTTCCGCAGCCGACGACCGCCACGCGCTCGCCCTTCTTGGGGAGCTTGCTAAAGACGCTTGGGGCGAATTCGGCCACCTGGCGCCAGATCTGGGGCTGGGAGGCGATTTCGGCATCTGCATGGAAGGCGGTAGTCATGGCGCAACCGTAGGCGGAGCTCACCCCCAAAGTCAAGAAAATTGCGTGTTTTTGATTTAATTTGTTCGTTACCAAACAGTTACATGCAAATCATTGATTTACCCCCTTGAAGGTGGTCGACTTGCCCCAACGAAGCCCCTTTGCTGGGGCCTAAACCCGTCAGGAGTTATACGAATGAAGAAAGTGACTCGCCTAAGCGCACTCGTTGCAGCTACAGGTTTGATCGCGGCTTCTGTCCTTGGCACATCAGCTAAGGCAGCAGACCCAGTTGAACTAAAGATGGTCGCAGCAGATTACGCAAACATGCAGCCATTCTGGGATGACCTCTCAGCAAAGTTCACAAAGGCAAACCCAACAATTAAAGTCAAGGTAGATGTTGTTTCTTGGGAAACAATCGATGACAAGGTAAAGACACTTGTTGCAACAGGTCAGACACCTGACGTTGTAAACAAGGGTGACTACGCAGCAGCTGCTGCTGAAGGTCTTCTCTACCGCGCGGATGAAATGGTCAGCAAGTCAACTCTTGATGACATCGTCCCAACATTCCTTAACAACTCTAAGTACAACGGCGTTGCATACGCTGTTCCAGACTTGGCATCAGCACGCGCACTCTTCTACAACAAGGACATCCTTAAGAAGGCTGGCGTAACAAAGCTTCCAACAACTTGGACAGAACTTGAGAAGGTTCTCAAGCAGATCAAGGCTAAGGTTCCAGGCGTTTACCCATATGCAATTCCACTCGGACCAGAAGAAGCACAAGCTGAATTTGCAATCTGGGCTGGCGGTAACGGTGGCGTAATGTTTAAGAACGGCAAGTGGGTTCTTAACTCAAAGGAAAACGTTCAGACAATGACATTCCTTAAGAAGCTCACAGATCAGAAGTTGACACAGCCAAACCCAGCTAAGTGTGATCGCACAGCATGTGCACAGACACTCTTTGCATCAGGTAAGGCAGCATTCATCAACGGTTCAGTCTTCCTTCCAGGATGGCTCAAGGACAACGGTGGCGCTGCAATTAACCTAGGTTCAGGTTCATTCGTTGCTGCACCAGGAAAGAAGCCTGTAACACTTGGTGTTCAGGATTACTTCACTGCGTACAAGGCAAACGGACACAAGGCTGAAATCACAAAGTGGATGGACTTCATCTTCGAGCCAACAAACTACGCAGCATTCCTCAAGGCTGCAGGCGGCTTCATTCCTGCAACTAAGTCAGCAGGAGCAGCGGCAGCTAAGGATCCAGCATTGGCTCCATTCATCAAGTTGCTTCCAGCAGCGATCTTCTACCCAGGAGATCAGGCAGCATTCCCAGCAGTTAAGGGTGCTATCCAGCAGCAAATCGGAACAGCACTTGTAAATCCACAGAAGACAATGGATGCAATCCAGGCAAAGGCGCTTGCTGCATCTAAGTAATACCTGTCATATGTAGTGACAATGAAGTACGGGTTGGGGGTTCGCGAGTGATCGCGAACCCCCGCTCTACTTTCCGATTAAGCAAAGCAATAGAATTCCGCAAGTATTCGCAAGACACATAGGAGCATTTTCAAATGGCACAGCGTTCAGCTAACAAATCACGGTTAGGCGCCTTGCCATGGATCGCTCCAGCGCTTCTCATGATTTTAGTTTTCGTTGTGTGGCCGGCATTCGAAATGCTCCGTACATCTTTCCAAGATGTTGGTTCAACTGGCGCGGTAAAAGGTTGGGCCGGTTTTGAAAACTACTCAACACTTCTTGATAATCCTGATCTACCGAATGTTCTAATTCGCACACTTGTTTGGGTGCTCGGTGTTGTCTTCTTCACCATGATTATTTCGCTGCCTGTTGCGCAGCTTCTCAATGCAAAATATCCAGGTCGCAAAGTAGTTCGCTGGGCAATCATCATTCCCTGGGCAGCATCTCTTGTTATGACCTCAACTGTCTGGAAGTGGATCCTCGACGCTTATTACGGCGTTCTCAATGAGATCGCGATGGATTTCGGTCTTCTTAAAGAACCAATCGACTGGCTTGCAAATACAAAGCAATCATTTGCTTGGCTTATGGTCGTTGCAGTTTTTGTTTCGATTCCATTTACCTCTTTTGTGATTCTTGCCGGTCTTTCAACTGTCCCAAGTGACATCATGGAAGCGTCTAAGGTCGACGGTGCTTCCCCTTGGAAGAACTATCGCCACATCATCTTCCCGCTCCTTAAGCCTTCACTCTTCGTCGCAGCAGTCATCAACCTGATCAACGTCTTTAACTCGTTTCCGATCATCTGGGTTATCACGATGGGCGGACCGGGATATGAAACAGATACAACAACGACTTTGGCCTACAAGATTTCATTCCGCGATCAAGATGTAGGGCAATCTGCATCGATGGCGGCCATCAAC
>CAZAET010000109.1:0-3733 GCA_964484215.1 uncultured Candidatus Planktophila sp.
GTGTCATCGGAACATCATGTTCAGGTGAAGCTCGTAACTCATTCCCTGCATACAAGGCTGCTGGCCTCACAATGGTTGCACCTTCAGCATCAGCTGTATCACTTACAGATCCAAAGGCTCCAGACCGTGGCTTCCCAGTATTCCACCGCGTCGTAGCTCACGATGGATTCCAGGCACCAGCTCTAGTTCGCTACGCAACTAAGGGTGTCACATCACCAAAGATCTACCTCGTTGATGACCAGACCACATACGGCGCAGGTCTCATCAAGTACGCACTTGCACCAGCAAAGAAGATCGGTGTTGCAGGTACAGATTCAGTTCCACGCGGAACTGCTGACTGGACTTCAGTAGCATCAAAGGTCAAGGCTTCAGGCGCTAACGTTGTTATCTACGGTGGTTACACTGCAGAAGCAGCGAAGTTCTTCAAGGCTCTTCGCGATGGTGGCTACAAGGGCATCCTTGCAGCTGGAGATGGTGTTAACACATCAGACTTCCCAGATCTAGCAGGAACAGCTGCTGAAGGCGTTCGCCTCACAGCAGCTGACGTTCCTTTCGACTCACTTCTTACTGCAGCAGAACTTGCTTCATTCCAGAAGATCACAGGCGTAAAGGTTCCAGGTCTCTACTCAGCAACTGCTTACAACGCAGCACAGGTGTTCATCACATGTATCGAACAGGGCAAGCTAACTCGCCCAGCGATTCAGTCATGTGTTAACAACACAACATTCAAGGGTGCAGGCGGATCAACAATCAAGTTCAACCGTTATGGAGACATCATCGGTGGAGCTGACGTCGGCGGTTACCTCGTAAAGAACGGAAAGATCGTCTACGACGCAATTGCTTAATTAGCAACTGCTTCTAGCAACACTTTCATTATGTAGTAGGGAGTGGCCACTTCCGCAATAAAATGCGGGGGTGGCCACTCCTCATAACACTCTCATTGCTTTCATAGATCGGTAGATATGAATCTTTCAGTCGTAACGACCCAGTTCTGGTCCCTTGTTCTTCAGGGTCTAGCTCTCGGTCTTATTTATTCTCTCGTCTCACTCGGGTACACCATGGTGTACGGAGTTTTGAGACTCATTAACTTTGCTAACTCAGAAGTGTTTATGCTCGGAACCTTTGCAGTTCTCTGGGTAGAAATTACAGTCCTTGGCCATCCAGTAAATGCCAAGCCACTTCAAGGCTTCGAGTTGGTCTACACACTTGTCATCGCCCTCGTTGGCTCGATGATTGCATGCGCAGTCTTAGCCGTGCTCGTAGAACTCGTCGCTTATCGACGATTGCGAGCTCGCGGTGCTAACCGACTCGCTTCTCTGATTTCTGCGATTGGTGTATCTATCTTCCTTCTTGAAGGAATGCGTATGATCACTGAATCACGTCCTGCAACTGCTCCTCGTCTTCTTGAGAAGTGGTCATTCGGTGAGATTGCGGGAGCTAACTTCCGCATCGATACCGTTATGGCAATCGTTGCACCTATCATCATCTTCGTTGCCCTTGATCAATTCGTAAACCGATCACGACTTGGCAAGGCAATCCGCGCAGTATCGATGTCAGAAGAGAATGCGAAGTTGATGGGTATCAACATCAACCGCGTTATATCCATGACATTCCTTATCGGTGGACTCACCACAGGAGCTGCGGCATTCCTTTACACAACTGTCTATGAAAACACCGTCTTCAACGTTGGATTTAATATGGGTATCGCAGCATTTACAGCAGCGGTCCTCGGTGGAATCGGAAACCTTCGCGGTGCTTTCTACGGCGGTCTTGCACTCGGAATGATGGAGCAATTCGCTTCAGCAGTGCTCGGTTCACAGTGGAAGGCAGTAACTGTCTTCGTAGTCCTAGTTCTTATTCTTCTCTTTAAACCTAATGGCCTCTTTGGTGAGGCAGTACAGCAGACGAGGACATGATGAACGCTCTAAGAAACTTCAACCTACGCGATAAAGGCGCTGAGATCTGGGCAGGATGGAACCGCCCAGTTCGTACCGCCTTCGTTCTCTCAATGATTCTCATCGTTGGACTTCTTCCATTTGCAGCTGAATGGGGCCCAACGAGCTTCCTCAATACTCCAATCACTTCATTCCAGAACGTTCTGGTCTACCCGGTTGGAATGTTTGTATTGATGGCGCTCGGCCTCAACATTGTGGTGGGTAAGTCAGGTCTTCTCGACCTTGGCTACGTTGCATTCTTTGCAATCGGTGCCTACTCGCAAGCGATACTTTCAACTCTTTATGGTTGGAACACTTGGGAAATTCTCCCTTTCGGAATCCTCTTCGCAATGATTTCTGGTGTCATCCTCGGACTTCCAGCGCTACGTCTTCGTGGCGATTACCTTGCAATCATCACACTTGGATTTGGTGAGATCGTACGTATCGTCGCTCTCAACATCTCAGTGACTGGTGGTCCTAACGGAATCGCTGGTATTCCAAACCCACCAACAATCTTCGGATTCGAATTCAATCTGATGTTCCCAGAGCACTTCTTCTGGTTGGTCTTTGCAATGATCTTGCTCGTCATCTGGATGATTCGCCGCTTTACAGTGCGCCGTCCAGGTCGCGCTTGGGAAGCTATCCGCCAAGATGAAGATGTGGCAGCACTTATGGGCGTTAACACTCTCATCTACAAGCTCTGGTCATTCGTGATTGGCGCCGCAGTAGGTGGAGCAGCAGGAGTTCTCTACGCATCTAAGGTCATGGTTATCTCACCAGATATGTTCAAATTCGATGTATCGATTTTGATCCTTGCCTGCGTGGTCTTCGGTGGAATTGGAAATATCTGGGGTGTCGCACTCGGTGCAACAATTCTTGCCTACCTCCCAGAACGTATCCGCTTTATCTCTGATGCACGTCAGGTTATCTTCGGCCTTGTTCTCATCTTGATGATGAACCTTCGCCCAGATGGACTGCTCCCACGTAAGAAGCGTGAAAAAATTGAAGAGAAGAGGTCAATGTAATGTCTGAGAAACTTCTCGAACTCAAGAACGTCACCATCAAGTTCGGTGGTGTGACAGCTCTCAACGAGGTTAACTTCCACGTTAATAAAGGTGAAATCTGCGCACTTATTGGACCAAACGGCGCCGGAAAGACAACAGTCTTTAACGTCGTCACTGGCGTCTACCCAATTACTTCAGGCGAAATTACTTTCAAGGGCGAAAACCTTGCAGGCAAGAAGCGCCATCAAGTGACTAAGTCAGGTCTTGCGCGTACATTCCAGAACGTTCGTCTCTTTGGAGATATGACCGCTCTCGAAAACGTTATTACTGCAACCGATGTCCACAAAAAGACAGGTCTTCTCCGTGCACTAATCGGAACACCTCTTAACCGTCGTGAAGAGAAAGAGAGCAAGGCGCGCGCGCACGAGCTCTTGGCTCTCATGGGAATTGATCACCGCGCAGATCAGCTTGCAAAGAATCTTCCTTACGGAGATCAGCGTCGCCTCGAAATTGCTCGAGCTCTTGGAACAGAGCCTGAACTTCTTCTTCTCGACGAACCAGCAGCTGGCTTTAACCCTGCTGAAAAGGTAGAACTTGCAAAACTCATCAAGAAGATTCGCGATAAGGGCTACACAGTTCTTCTCATTGAGCACGATATGTCGCTCATTATGGGTATCTCAGATCGCGTTGCAGTTCTCGACTTCGGTCAGAAGATTGCAGATGATCTTCCATCAGTTGTTCAAAACGACCCTCGTGTTATCGAGGCTTACCTAGGAGTGCCAGCAGATGCGTCTT
>CAZAET010000110.1:0-3732 GCA_964484215.1 uncultured Candidatus Planktophila sp.
AACGCAATCATTCCTATGAAGGAGCGCGTTGTTGATATTAAGTACGATCCAGCACGTATGTTCGCGGGTATTTTGAAGCGAGAAAAGCGCAGCTAATGTTGCTCGTTAGGTGGACTGTTCTCGCATTCTCAATGTGGATTGCGACGCTAGTTGTACCTGGCATTACCGTCGATGGCGGCGTAATTACTTATTTATGGGTTGCGCTGCTCTTCGGGCTTATTAACAGCGTCTTTGGTTCGATTATCAAAGTGCTCACCTTTCCCGTTTCAATCGTAACTTTTGGGCTCTTTCTATTCGTCGTCAATGCAGCGATGTTGTCGCTGACTGCGCGATGGAGCGAAAAGCTTGAAGTAACTGGTTTCTGGTCCGCACTCTTTGCATCGCTGATCATCAGCGTCATTACAACTCTCTTTAAATCTACAAAGAAGTTGGCTTAACTCTGAAAGCGGTCTGGCTCGTCTCTCTCGGGGGCGTACTTGGTTCGCTTCTTCGTTGGGCCCTATCTCTAGCCATACCTTCAAGTGGGCCTGGAACACTAGCTGCAAACGTTTTAGCGGTGGGCCTGGCGATGGCGCTTATGGTTTTGATGGAGCGCCGTGGAATAACTGAACTTCGCTACTTCTTACTTCCAGGTTTCTGCGGCGGACTATCTACCTTCTCAGCCGTTACCTATGAAGCTGTTGCGCCAGGTGAAGCAGGAATCATCTACCTCTTCATCAACCTGGTGGCATCTTTGCTGGTTGCAATCGTTTCTCTTGGTCTTGCACGTAAATACATCAAGGTGCGCGGATGAATACTTTCCTAGTGATTCTAGGCGCTGCGATAGGTGCACCCGCTCGTTTTCTTATTGATCAATACTTTAGAAAATTCACCGAAAAACCGGTCGGAACATTTCTTGTAAATATTGTTGGATCTTTCTTGATTGGGCTCGCATACAGCTCGACTGAACGTTGGCACGATTTTCTAGCAATTGGTTTTGCGGGTGCATTTACAACTTGGTCGACATTCATTATCGATATCTTCTTAGGTTATGAACTTAAGAAGTACAAAGTTATTGCAGTGAACTTAGTTGCATCTCTCGCATTTGGCTTACTTGCCGCATACGGTGGATATTTACTAGCGTCCTAAAATCCCCTGCATCCACTTTTCGATCTCGTCGGGATGACGTGGAATATTCTCAGAAATATTGCGGCAACCATCAGCGGTAACAACAACATCGTCTTCGATACGAATACCAATACCTCGATATTCCGGTGCGAAGAGTTCGTCATCAGGTTGGATGTAGAGACCTGGTTCAACAGTGAGAACCATGCCTTCGCGAAGAGGTGCATCGAGATACTGCTCTTTGCGGGCTTGCGCACAGTCATGAACATCAAGACCTAAGTGGTGGCTGACTCCGTGCAAAGTCCAACGACGATGTAAACCAATTTCAGGCTTCATTGATTCTTCTGCAGAAACGGTAAGAACTCCCATATCCGCCAAGCCCTTTGCCAATACTTCTTGGCAAGCCTTATTGATTTCAGAGAAGAGAACGCCTGGCTTGATTGCAGCAAAGCCAGCTAGCTGAGACTCATAAACCAGCATATAAAGCGCTCTTTGAGCAGGTGAAAACTTTCCATCAACTGGCAAAGTACGAGTGATATCTGCTGTGTAGAAAGATTCAACTTCAACACCGGCATCGACTAGAACCAATTCGCCGCGGCGAACATCGCCATCATTGCGGATCCAGTGCAATACACATGCGTGTGAACCTGCGCCAACAATTGTGTTGTAGCCAAGATCGTTACCCAAGATTCGTGCGCGACCATAGAAAGCACCATCTAGAACACGTTCACCTCGTGGAGTTTCAACTGCTGCCGGCATGGCGTGGATGACATCGTTAAAGCCAAGTGCGGTTGCATCGACTGCTGCCTGCATCTCGCGAAGTTCGTATTCATCTTTGCAAAGGCGCTGCTCTGAAACGAAAGTGGCAAATTCATCTTCGCGATCATGCTTCTTTATCTTTGGATCCACAGCAGGATCTACGTTGCGAAGAGTAAGCGTCTCTTTTCCATCGGCCAAGAGCGCTTCAAGTTCGTTGAGGTGACGAGTATCGATTTGGTAACGAGCCTTTGCTTCATCAAGTGTGAAGCGACGGCCCACCCAGAGTTCGCCATATTTTGCATCGCGATAGAAAGCATCTGTATCGCGAGTCGAGCGAGGGTTCATATAAAGATAGGAAATGTGAGAATCACCAGATGGTTCAAGAACCAGAACTGCATCGGCTGTTGAATCTGCACCTTGTACGCCGCTGTAATAAACATAAGCACTGTGAGGGCGGTAGTTGTAATCAGAATCATTTGCGCGGACCTTAAATCCACCAGCCGGGAGAACAAGACGAATTCCTTTGTAGGCCGCAGATAAAACCTGGCGGCGGGAATATGCATATGTAACGACTTCGAGCGGTTCGATGTTGCTGAGATCAGATGGCGCCCAACCGGATTTCATGAAGTTCGAGAAAAGCTCCGAAGGCGCTTGGTCGTGAATGCGCTTTGGCTTATCTGTCGTAACGTCTGCATTTTCGTTATTCATATTTCAATCCTACGCGTATAAATCTCACATTTGTAGGGCCTGCAAGGGTGAAAATCCCTTGATAACCTTGCGAAATGCCCTCAATTTTTGAGACAGATGTAGCGCTCGATAAGCTCGCAACGACTGCCATTACTCGCACCAAGGAGTTAATGGAACAGTCAGATAAGTTGCGTGATCGCCGCGAGAAGGCCAACCGTAAGCGCGTTGCCCGCCTCTTTAAAGATCCAAAGGCAATCGAGGCAACAATTACTTTGACTGATGAAGTAATGCGCATCTCTTCTGTGAAATCTTCCTCACGCATTTTCCGTCGTGCAGCCAAGAAGGCGAGCATCACCGGCTTCGGTCCGCTAAACGGTATCGGTCTTCATGCAATCGGAATTATTTCGAATGTATTGCCGACTCCGGTTGTTGCTGCTGTTCACCAGAGAGTGCGCGCACTTTCAAAAGATTTGATCCTCGCATCTGAAGCCGAGAAACTTTCAAAGCACCTTGGTAAGCGAAGCGAGAAGGGCATTTCACTTAACATCAATGTTTTAGGTGAAGCAGTCCTTGGTGACCACGAGGCAGAACTTCGCTTCCAATCTATTCTTGAAATGATGCGCCGACCTGAAGTTAATTACATTTCAGTAAAGCTCTCATCCATTGTTGCCCAACTCATCATCATTGATGTCGAAGGTTCAATTACTCGAGTCTCAGAAAAAATGCGCATTCTCTATCGCGAGGCAATCCAGCACGGCGTATTCGTAAACCTGGATATGGAGGAGTACCGCGATCTTCCAATGACCGTCGCTGCTTTTATGCGCGTACTTGATGAAGCAGAATTCGAATCTATGAAGGCCGGAATCGTGCTTCAGGCATACCTTCCCGAATCCCATAAATTCTTTGCTCAGCTTGTTGATTGGTCCAAGGCACGTTATGCGCGCAGCGGTGGCACCATCAAAGTTCGCCTCGTGAAGGGCGCAAACCTTGCGATGGAGCGTGCCGAGGCAGAACTTCATGGCTGGAGCTCTGCCCCATATCGCTCAAAGTCAGATGTAGACGCCTCTTATGTGCGCCTAGTTGATGCCGCGCTTCGCCCAGAACATTCAAAGGCAGTGCGTATCGGTATTGCTTCACACAACTTATTCCATATGACTTGGGCGCTAGAAGTCGCAAAGTCTC
>CAZAET010000111.1:0-3715 GCA_964484215.1 uncultured Candidatus Planktophila sp.
AGGATGGCGCAATCATGGCTAACTCAGGCCACTTCGATATTGAAATCGATGTTGCATGGCTCGAGCAGAATGCAGTGAAAAAGAATGAAAAGATGCGTCACCAGACTGACGAATACGTCATGAAGGATGGCCGTCGCCTACTTCTTCTTGCAGAAGGACGCCTTGTAAACCTAGGTGCTGCAGAAGGTCACCCAGCATCAGTAATGGATATGTCATTCTCTGATCAGGCGCTTACAGCCGAATACCTCGTTAAGGAAGCAAAGAATCTTCCTGCCGGCGTTCACGAAGTTCCTACATACATTGATAAGGAAGTTGCTTCGCTGAAGCTCAAGTCAATGGGTGGTCGCATCGACACACTTACACCTGCACAAGATATGTACCTCAACTCTTGGGAGCACGGTTCATAAATGACTCTGGTTATGGTCGTCGATGACGATCAAGACCTAGCCGAAATGCTTGGAATTGTTCTCACAAGTTCAGGCTTCGATGTAGATCTTGTCAGTCGAGGAGATGAGGCGCTGGAGGTATTTAGAAATAATCCTCCAGACCTCGTCTTGCTCGATGTGATGTTGCCAGGAATTGATGGCATTGAGGTTTGCAGATTGATTCGACAGGAATCAATGGTTCCAATCGTGATGCTGAGCGCAAAAGGTGAAACCCAAGACATTGTTCGTGGACTTGAAGCAGGCGCTGATGACTATATGCAGAAACCATTTCGCGATAAGGCTGAACTCATTGCGCGAATTCGCACTCGACTTCGTCGGACGAATGCAGATGTCACTGGTTTGCTGACTATCGGAGATTTATCTATCGATGTCACAGCCCACGAAGTTCACCGTGGCTCACAGAAGATTGCACTCACTCGTCTCGAGTTCGATCTTCTCGTGGCCTTGGCAAAAGATCCAGGACGTGTATTTACCCGCGATGCTCTCTTAAGTGAAGTATGGGGATATCGCCACAGCACAGATACTCGTCTTGTAAATGTGCACGTACAACGTCTTCGTTCAAAAATTGAACATGATCCAGAACATCCAGAGATTGTGATGACCGTACGAGGCGTTGGTTATAAGGCGGGCGGCCCAGCTTAAAGGGCTCACACAATATGGGCGCTCGTAGAAAGCTTTCGCAATCACTTGCGACCAAAGTTATTCTCTCGACTGTCTTACTTTCTCTTGGCGTTATTTCGTTGACAGGATCTGCACTTTACTCACGTCTATCAGATGGAATCCGGCAAGTAAGCCTTGATTCGGCACTTGCTGAAGCACGGTTCACCTTCTTTAACGCGCAATATCAAATGCTTCTTTCACAGGGAGATTCAGTTGAAGAGCGCAAAAAGGCACTTGCTGATTTGATCATAAGCTCAACGACACAGAGCTCAGAACAAAGCCGGCGTGAAGTTATCTTCATTAAAGTTCCAGGCGAACGCAAAACAAAAGTGTCTTACGAGATGTCTTCAAGTTTAATTAAGGCAGAGTCAGTCCCACAAGCACTTCGTGAACGAATTCAAAAAGGGACTGATCTTCAATACGAGTATGGAGAATTGCGTTCGGCTCAAGTTAATCAAGGAAGCACGCTCTTTGTTGGTGAAAGAATCAACATTCCAACTGCAGGACGATATGAAATGTATATCGCCTTCATTCTCACAAGCCAGACTGAAACTCTTGATCTCATTCGAAACTCACTGCTCTTTACAGGTATTGCACTTATATTCTTGATTGGAATGATTACTTGGCTCGTTGTTCGCCAGGTTGTACGGCCGGTTCGAGATGCAGCTCGCATCGCAACACAATTTACCCAAGGTGATTTCAGTCAGCGCATGCGTATTGAATCGCAAGATGAGATGGCAACCCTGGCCAACTCGTACAATGAGATGGCGCAATCTATTGAGCAGCAGATTTCGCGCCTTGAAAACCTTTCTCGTGTCCAGCAGCGATTTGTATCTGATGTTTCTCATGAACTTCGTACGCCGCTCACAACTCTTCGTATGGCTTCCGAAGTTATCTATAACCAGAGAGCATCCTTTGATCCGCTCGTCGCACGCAGCTCAGAACTCTTGGCTGCACAGATTGATCGCTTTGAACGTCTTCTGGAAGATCTGCTTGAGGTCAGCCGATTTGATGCTGAAGTAGCGGTTCTTGAACCTGTGGACTTTGATGTTGTGGCACTCATTAATCGTTGTGTTAAAGATTTCCAAGTGGGAGAGCTTGATACAGATTCGGGAATTCGAATTGAATCCGAGCTTCCTGTCGTTCAAATTCAGGCTGATATCAGACGTGTTGAGCGCATAATGCGAAACCTCTTATCTAATGCGCTCGATCACTGCGAGGGTAAAGAAGTTGTAGTCACAATCGTTGCGACAGAGAGTGAAGTTGGCATCGGAGTTCGAGATTTCGGTTCCGGACTTGATGAGTCAGCACTCATTCGAGTCTTTGACCGATTCTGGCGTGCGGACCCCTCACGTGCACGCGTTCGAGGTGGCACAGGACTTGGTCTATCTATCGCACTGGAAGATGCTCGTCTTCATAACGGCGAACTTGATGCGTGGGGAAGACCAGGACTCGGCGCTCACTTTGTACTCACCTTGCCACGCAGAGCGGGGGATGCGATTGAAGGTCGTCCAATAAAAGCCGCACCAAAAGATTTCCACGAAGAGACCTTTTACCTCTAACTCATAACTAATCTGCAGAGAGAATGCAGAGATGAAGAGCTTGAAGTCGCTACAAGAAATAATCTTCCCCGTTCGATGCCTTGGTTGTTCTGCATTGGGGCTAGAGATTTGCTCACAATGCAGAGGAAAATGGAATCCTCATATCTATCGAAGTTGGTCTAAAGCTGCTCCATATTTCCCAATATTCTCTTCAATTCAATATTCAACTGTTGCAAGTAAAGTCCTCTTAGCTGCAAAAGAGAACAACATTAAGTTGGCAGATGATTTATTGGTTCAGGCACTTCAGAAATCATTCAACTACTGTGCAAAGGAGAGGGGAGTAGGTTTATTTGTTCCGATTCCGTCACGACACACAGTGGCACGTTCTCGCGGCCGCCAATTCATCACAGAACTTTCTCTACAGCTAAGTAAAAGCACTGGGATGGAAACAATTGAAAGCCTTTCGCATATCCGAAAGGTGAGAGATCAATCTTCTCTTGATGCAAAGCAGAGAATGGTAAATATTGAGGGTTCAATGAAATCCCTGAGATATCTCAGTGAAAAGGTGATTTTGGTTGATGACCTCGTCACAACTGGGGCGACACTTCATGAAGGTGCCCGGGCCCTGCGTGAAAATGGGATTGAGGTCATAGCCGCCGTAACAGCCTGCATTGCCGAACCCCTAAGATAAGGGGGTTAACAAGCAAGTGGAAGGTAGGCCGATGGCTTCAATTCTCGATCGACTTATGCGAGCCGGCGAAGGCAAGATTCTTCGCGACTTAAGCAAGATCGTCGATAAGGTCAACGCCTTTGAACCATCGATTTCTCCACTCTCTGATGATCAGTTGCGTGCAAAGACTGATGAATTTAAATCTCGCCTAACTCAAGGCGAAACTCTTGATGACCTAATGCCTGAAGCTTTTGCTGTTGTTCGCGAAGCCGCTAAGCGCACTTTAGGCCAGCGTCACTACGACGTTCAGCTCATGGGCGGAGCAGCACTGCACAAAGGAAACATCGCAGAAATGCGCACTGGTGAAGGAAAGACTCTTGTAGCAACTCTTCCTTCCT
>CAZAET010000112.1:0-3711 GCA_964484215.1 uncultured Candidatus Planktophila sp.
GTAACACAACTCCTGACCGAAACAATCGCAGGGGAGCAAAACTATGTAGTTATCGCTAACTACGATGTAACTGGTGTAGACGGACAATACTCCTCTTCACTATCTAATTCAGCACGATTCTCAACCGCTAACGTGGAAAATTTCATTCCCTATGAGGATTTGACAAACGACATCGTTGTTGGTTGGATTCAATCACAACTTGGCGTTGATGGCGTAGCAAACTACGAAGCATCTATCCAAGGACAGATTGATTCTCAAATCAATCCCCCAGTAGTGCCCGTGGTTACACCTTTACCTTGGTCAAACTAATTAAAACATAACAACATGAATCAGCAACAAGCATTACAAATCGTAAACGAAGCATTAAACATTGCAATTGCAAAAGGATGTTTTGGACTAATTGAGGTTACTAACATCGTTAAAGCCTTAGAAATTGTAAATTCTCAGCCAGATATTGAGTTTGGCGAAATCACTACAGAAGAGAAACCTTAAAAAAATTGATGCAGATGATTTGGATATTGGGATTATGGACAAGTTTGTTGGGTGCTAAGAAAGCAACCCCACAGCCAAAACCTGTGGTTAAAAAACCAGTATCCAAATTGCCATCAAAAGGCAAATCAGCCGTTTTTGTTGGTGATAGTCATACAGTGGCAAGCCCTTCGTGGGCAGAAGCCATTAAGGCTAAATTTGGTTTAGGTAGTATTGCCAAAGTGGCAAGTAATGGTAAAACAACATCGTGGATGCTTACCAACTTACAAACCTATTTGAGCAAGAACAAAGCCCCAGATTATATTTTTATTTGGGGAGGCACTAACGATGCTTATGGCAACACCAAGATTGATGATATCACCAAGAATATTCAGTCTATGGTAACTTTGGGTAAAAGCAAAGGCTCTAAAGTCATTGTGGTACAGGGGTATGCTCCTTACAACGTGTCCTACAATTTTGATTTGGGCAAGATGTACAAAGGTGCAACCCAGTCGTCATTGATTACAGGTCGTAACCGTGTGATTGAATTGCAAAAGAACAATCAATCAAAAATCAAGAATGCCGATGCCATAGTTCCACCTTACGCCAATTTCAAGCGTGATGATAGCACCGATGGTATCCATTTGAAGATGCCCAACTATAAGATTTTGGGTGAATACATTGGAGGTCAAACTTTTTTATAATGGCAGTAGGTACAATCATAATGATAACTATGGCGGCAATAAGTGTCGCCAAAGGTGGGTCTGATAAAAAGAAAGCAAGAGATAAATATTACCTTGAAGCACAGGAACAGTTAATCAAGCAAAGCAAATCGGTTGTTTCGCAAACTGAAGAACAACGGCAGGAGGCCTTAAAGTCTATTGCCAAGCAGTATGCTGTAAACGTAATCAATCAAAATCTCGCAGTGCAGAAACAAGCACAAGAGATGGCAGATAAAAAAGTCAAGAGAGACCAAACCATTGCAATCGTCACGGGTTCAGTGGCGGTTGTTTTAATTATTGCAAAAATTATAGAAACTAACTAATATGATGTACTTAAATAACACAGGAGGGGCACAAGCAGTCGCATCTGGTGCAAGCAAAGCAAACCCTTACATAGAAGCAGGTAAAATCATCGGTGACTTAACCGTTGGTGCAGTTGATGCCTCAAAACGTAGGGCTATGGATTACAACATCGCTCAACAGCGTTTGTCTAACGAACTCGGTTTGGCAAAATCCGCCCAAGAGCAACAATTTAACCTCAGTAAACTCAATATCCTCGCTCAAGCACAATCTGGTGCATCTTCGTCTGGTACAAGCAAGGCAGACAACTCAAAACTTTACCTCGCTATTGGTGTGGGTGGTTTTGTTATATTGGGAACATTGATGTACGTGTATTTAAATAAATAATTATGCAAAGCAGGACAATTAACACAATTTTGGTATCCTCGGCTGTGGTGTTGACCCTTGCAGGGGTTTATGCCCTTTTCCGTAAAGGCGGTAGCATCTTTAATTTTGCTAAACGCACAAGCGGTGCGAAAGCAATGGATGATGAACCAACATCGGCTATGAACCCTAAACCCTTGTCTGATGATTTCGTACAGGCTGGCTTAGACAAGTCTAATGCTCTGTTACAGCAGAAGCGTGCTGTGTATGAAGCCAAATGGAAAAAATCTGGTAGCAAGTTGTCATTCAAAGATTGGTACATTCAAAACGCAACATAATGATGAACATTTCTACTCAGACAAAAGAAGCCCTCATCATCTTTGGTGTGGCTCTTGCCGTTTTATACATTACAACTCCAAAAGGAAAAGGTAGTTTGATACCTAAGCCTGATACAGCACCTGCAACCGAATTGGCTACCAAAGAAAATGCAATGATTGCTTTGGATGCTTACGTCAATGCAAGCAAAGCAGGAGAGAGCAGTGCAAATCTTAACGCCTTAAATAATGAATTGGCTTCACAATACGGTTTGCGTGTTTACAAGCAAGGGGGTATCTATGTTGCCCGTAATTCATCTGGTACTGACATTTTGAAGGGTAAGTAATTGGGAACTATCTCTGCTGGATATGACAATTTTGGTTCACCGTGGTTAGAAGTAATCTCAGGTGGGCAAATTTCGTATAATGTTATTCAACAGAGTATTTCGCAGGGTTATCAGTATGGCGTGAATGGCCTGTACATGAAAGCCAATAGCATCGCCCAGTTACTTGAAATTATCACACTTGAAAAGAACAACCGCAGGGGCATTTTTGAATTAAAAGAGTTTGTACCTATTGTTGACCCTTATCAGTTAGTTTCAGCAATTGTAAGTGAAGTAGTAGACCAAAAACAACATGAGCAATTGACCTTTGATGGTAGGCAGGTGTTCGTAATGCCTATACAAACCACAGAGACGGTATTTGTTGTGTTCTCGCTGGCAGAACAAAGCACCAACAACCTGTTGCAGTCACCAACAAACTTTGAGCAGTTAGAGTATTTTGATTACTTAGCGGATTTCCCAGACCGCGAAGATGTGAGCCATACTGAGAGAGATATTCTCGTTCAACTTAAAGTAAAAAACAATAGTACGGCATTGGGCGTGCCTTTTCGTGGTTTGGTATCCTTACTGGGGGGAGCACCTGATACATACGCACAGAGCGTGAATGCAAACGGTTTGTGGCAATGGAACTTTGTAGCCTTAGAGCCGTACAATGTATCCGCAGTACAATTGTTTTATAAAAAAGTCACAGAGATAACTTATTCATCTGTGACAGTGTACGGTAGTTTTTCTACCGCCCAGCAGATTGCTGATGCCTTAAGCGTGCAGACTGCACTGGGGCTTTTTTGGGTAAACAAAGGTGGCTTAGGTCAACCTATACTCCAAACCACCAATGATACCTTAGATTTCCAAAATTTAGTTTATACAGGAACTCTGTAAAAGGAAAAAAGAAGGCTATACGGCCTTCCTTCTTCCTCTTTTTTTCACAATGCGAACAGTCGTTGTGGCCGTAAAATTATTGTCATTCTCAGACGATTGTTCCGATTTTACTGGAATTATTTCATCTGCGTTTTGCAAATCTACATCATTGCTTGGAATATTACTCAAGGTGGCGTAAAGATTTGACTTGGTGCGTTTGCCAACTGTATCGTTAGAGACAATTACCTGCCCGTCATCATCCAATACCAGATACCCTCCCCCTTCAATCCTGTCATCAATACCCACAGCGTGAGTACCAAAGTAGTCTTTGGGTAGCAACTTGGC
>CAZAET010000113.1:0-1833 GCA_964484215.1 uncultured Candidatus Planktophila sp.
TTAGGCCACCAATCACTGTTGTATGTGCCTTCCTTATTGAGCTTGCTACCTGTGTAAGGGCACTGTGCTGCAGAAGTCTGACCTGCAGCGCCATTAGTTGAGTATGAAGGAGTTGATTCTTTAGTCATGCGCTAAGGCTAATCAATCAATGGCAATTGCACTATTTGAGATTGCTACTCGAAGATCTCTACACCGATAGGTAGATGATCACTGACCCCTGTAGGCGCAAACTCCCTCACCGAATATTCACCGAATGCGAGGTCGGGGGTGAGGATGTAATCGAATTGAATCTTGCCGCCCCAGCTTGGGTAGGTGTTCTGGGTGACCAGCGACTTCCAAGATGATGCAACGGTTGGCAGATTCTTTGGCAGATTGAGATCGCCCAAGACAATGGCGCGAGTACCTGTTGATTCTGCAATATCTAGCGCCCACTTCTTCACGCGACGTAATTGTGCAAGATTAAATCCTGGAACAAATGAGAGGTGGGTATTGACAACGGTAAATCCATTTTCAAGTACTGCGGCAATTGCAATACGTGGCTCATCTTTTACATAGATAAATCTTGGTTTTCCTCTTCCGGTTTCATCACCAGGAACAATCAGCGGCAGGCCGAGTGGAGAATTTCCTAAGTTAAGTCGATGCCAACTAAGAACGGGCACCTTAGACACGATTCCAATTCCATAACACTCGTGCATTAATTCGGCATGAGTAGATGACGTGGAAATTATTTCTGGCTCGGTTGAATTTAATTTTCTCCAAGATTCACCAGGTGTCCCAATAACACTTGGCGCCATCGCCCAATCTCGAGCCCCGATACTTTCAGCGATATCTCGCATCTGTGGTCGAGATTGCGAACGTGGCAAGAAGTGATCAACTTCCTGAAAAGCGAATACATCGGATTCAAGGGATCCGATGGCGCGGTTGAGCGAGCTGGCATCAACGCTTGCTTGCGGCGGAATAGCCATTCCATGCAGGAGATTCCACGAGGTGAGGCGCACCCCCACAGACTAGTAACCTGCACCTGTGAGCGCGATTCATCAGCACCCTTCCTACATAGATCGCGCCGGAGAACTGCGCACCAATCAAGGCACTCTCGATACTTTGTGGGAAAAAGCGAAGATTCTTCATATCGCTGAAGGTCGCATCGCCTCAGTCGATGAGAAACTCATATTCTCTAGCTCGCTTCAGATTTCTGAACTTCTGGCTTCAGCAAAATTCACTGAAGGCTCTCGTTACTTTTTAGGTCTCGACCTCGAAACTCGCGCTCCATATTTTGCTTGGGATACACAATGGGTAGGCGAAGTTTCTGATGAGGTGAAGAGCGTTGGTTTCACAACTCTTCGCGAAGTCGGCGCACAGCTTTCACCAATGGAATTTGAACTCTCACTTCACGCAACGGCCATAAGTAATTGGCATCGTGCACATCCGCGTTGTCCTCGCTGCGGTGGGCCAACACGTGTCGATCTTGGAGGAGCAGCGCGCTTCTGCGATGCAGATCAAAGCCAACATCACCCTCGTACAGATTCTGCAGTAATCGTTCTCATTAAAGATCGCGATGATCGAATTTTGCTGGGACATCAACCAGTGTGGCCTGAGGGACGATTCTCAACTTTTGCCGGTTTTCTCGAACCAGGTGAAACTTTTGAACAATGTGTTTCTCGTGAAGTCTTTGAAGAATCTGGAATCACTGTCAGCGAGATTAAATATCTCGGCTCACAACCATGGCCCTTTCCTGCAAGCATCATGATTGCATTTGAGGCAGTAACTGATAACCCTGGCGTTGCAAAGGGTGACGGTGAAGAAATTACTGAAGTGAAATGGTTTAGCCGTGCA